>CAIJTV010000610.1:0-3273 GCA_903823635.1 uncultured Planctomycetaceae bacterium | reverse complement strand
TAAACCACCGGGGTAAACCCGGTGGCGGATTGTAGCCTCATGCTCGTGGTCAACTTCTTTGAGCGGCGTCTACAGGCTCGTCGGGTCCATCAGTTCAACAGCGTTTCCGGCCGTGTCGCTGATGTAGACCGAGCGAGTTCCGTCACGATGGCCTTTGAGGCCCGGATGAACCGTGGCTTTGTCTGATACGAATGCAACATGAGCCGGGTGCTGGCTTGGCAAGACAAGTGCGAGGTGAGCATTTGCAAACTTCAGGAACCCCCACGTTGCATCCTGATAAGCCACTTCACATTTGAATTCAGACTTATACCAATCAATGGCCTTCGCGATATCGTCAACAACGATCGCTACGTGGTGCAAAGAATCCAATTGTTCTGACATGATTCGGCTCCTGAGTTCTTAACCAGTCCCTAAGACGCAGGGAAGCTCCGTGCATCATTCTGCGATTGCAGTATCGCCGATTATAGACCGCTCCGCAGTTGTGGAGTTAACAACTCAATGCCGGACTACCGGATTCCCGAGGAAGGGGCTGTGAGCGGGTGGGTAAGAACGTGTTTTCTCAAAAACAGCCGAGACCGCCGGTGACGTGAGCCGCAGTTTGTTCCGTCCTTTCATCACCCGCCGGGCGTTAGCCCCCGGTTTGTTGGCTTCTGCGGTGAGAACCGGACGCTAACGCGTTCCGGCTGATTAACCCGCAAGCTCACGCAGCGACGTCTGTCGATGCTTCCGCTTCTACTGCGGGTGTCACTGGCTTCCGGTAGCGGGCCGTCAGCCATGCAAAGGTCTGCCAGATCGCGGACAATGCCGATTGAATAATTCCGACCCCTGCGTCATTCAGCAGGGTAAAGGCCAGCAGTGTTAAGCCAGCAGAGCCGGCGAGCAGCCAGGTTCGATGCTGCTCATGACTAGCAAGATGAAAAACCACTTTGGCGAACGCAGGCTGAATGACCTGAGGCACCGTGTACTCTTTTGCTTCAGCTCCGCCGAACAGCAGTCCCCTGGAAACGGGAATAAACTCTGCTCCCTGCCTACCAGGATTTTGGTTGGCTCGAATCAGTCGTTTGGCGAACTCCGGATCCGTTTTGAGTGCTTCTGCGACTCGTTCCAGGTAGTCGACTTCATCTTCCAGTTGCGTCAGTTTCGTGGCATTGGTCACGTACTGCTCACGAACATTGATCCAGGCCGCGAACTTGGGCGACAGCGCGACAGCCGCGTACATGATTCCGGCCACAGTCAGCGTTAACCAGAAACTGACCGACATAAAAAACGAACCGACCGACTGAGAAACCGGGGCTGGTTCCGCAGTGGTCGGTTCGGAAGTTTCGATCAGTTCGACTTTCGCCATGATGGTTCGCTTCTCACGAACCGATCACTCAGCGATCAGATCGTGCCGCCAAAAGTTGCGGAATCACCCAGCATCTCTTCGATGCGGAGCAACTGGTTGTACTTGCAGATTCGGTCCGTTCGGCTGGCAGATCCGGTCTTGATCTGGCCAGTTCGCAGCGCCACGGCCAGGTCGGCAATCGTGGTGTCTTCGGTCTCGCCGGATCGATGACTCATCACCGCGGTGTAACCGTTGCGGTAAGCCATCTGCACAGCCTGAATGGTTTCAGTGAGTGTGCCGATCTGGTTGACCTTAACGAGAATGCTGTTTGCGATGCCTTTGTCGATGCCCTGTGTCAGACGAGCGACATTGGTTACGAAAAGGTCGTCGCCCACAAGCTGCAGCCGATCACCCAGCTTATCGGTCAGTTTCTTCCATCCGTCCCAGTCATCTTCAGAACATCCGTCTTCAATTGAACAGACAGGATACTTATCGGCCCATGATTCCAGCAGTCCAACCATGCCGTCGGCATCAATGGTTTTGCCGTCAATCTTATACAGGCCGGTCTTGGAGTCGAAGAATTCAGTCGCGGCACAGTCGAGAGCAATCTGAACCTGTTCGCCAGGCGTATATCCGGCGTTCTCGATTGCAGTCATGATGACCTGCAGAGCTTCTTCGTTGGTCTTCAGGTCCGGAGCGAATCCGCCTTCGTCACCGACGGCCGTGCTGAGGCCCTTAGCCGCGAGTACCTTCTTCAGGTTATGGAAGATCTCGGTGCCCGCTCGCAGCGCTTCGCTGAATGAGTCGAAACCGAGAGGCATGACCATGAATTCCTGGATGTCGATGCCGTTGTTGGCATGAGCACCACCGTTGATGATGTTCATCATCGGGGCTGGCAAACAGTTGGCTCCAACACCGCCGAGATAACGGAACAGTGGCAGACCCGAGATCGATGCGGCAGCGTGAGCAGACGCCAGTGAGCAAGCCAGAATCGCGTTCGCACCGAGTCGTGACTTGTTTGGAGTCCCGTCGGCGTCAATCATGGCCTGGTCAATGCCAGCCTGATCGGTGCAGTCCATGTCGATAAGAATATCGGCGATCTCATCGTTTACGTTTTCGACGGCCTGCAGAACGCCCTTGCCGAGAAAGCGAGACTTGTTTTCAACATCACGCAGCTCGCAAGCTTCGTGAGCACCAGTACTGGCACCGCTTGGTACTGCGGCTCGGCCGATGGTGCCATCTTCCAGCAGGATATCAACTTCAACCGTCGGATTGCCTCGGCTGTCCAGAATTTCACGGGCATGAACGGCGGTAATCACAGGACTCATGGAACACAATCTCCGTCAACTGGTTTTGAACTTGTTACTTGGCTTTCGCAATGTCTTTATTCTTCCGCCGGATCACGACCATAGCCGGATCTCAGCGTCAAATCAGCATTCCCATTACGCGGGAGTGTAGCAGGATCGACCGTTTTTGTGGCAGTGATCTCGGGCAAAAGTGGGGCCACAATTTCCGGAAGTTCTCAGCGTTGATACTGGGGCAGGACAGGAATAGGCATCCAGAGATGAGTTTGGGCGGCTCAGGTAGCCACAGAATCGTTGCGAAGAACCAAGCTGAGGCGGGCGGAAGAGTCCCGCCGGCGGAGCGACGGGCGTACCGTACACCCGTCGCTCCGTCGACGGGACTGTCATTTTTCCCCACCCCAGCATTAAAGAATGCCTTTCCTGTCAACCACCGCAAACACCAGGTTCTCATCACCGTTTGATTGCACTATCGTTCACACAAAATTCACGAAACGCCTGTCTTTCAACACGGTTGCTTCATGTCCGGTGGTTTCTCGACAACTTCTTTGCGCATTGGCTGGATTGGCTTCCACCAGGAAGGCATTCCCGCGCTTCAAGGTTTGCGCGATGCGGGAGTTCCGTTGGTTGCGGTCATTACTCTGGATG
>CAIJTV010000609.1:0-1985 GCA_903823635.1 uncultured Planctomycetaceae bacterium | reverse complement strand
GGTACGCTGTAAGCCTTCGGCTTGCGGCTGCGGTCACACAAGAGTTATGTGGTGTCTGGCCGACTAGCCTGCTCTGGCAGACCAGCGATTACTGGGGGGTGCTGCCCTTATAAGAAGGAAGAGAGTTTCCACATGTTTCTGACGGGAGAATACAAGCGAACGATCGATGATCGCTTTCGCCTGATGCTTCCGCCGGAGCTGTCTGGGGCGATCTCTGATGAAAATGGCGATGTCATCATCGCTAAGGAACGAGCCGGTTGTCTGAGCCTTTGGCAGCCTGCAGAATGGCAGAAGCGGCTCGACAGTGGCATCGCATTGCTGAAGCAGAAAATCGACTCGGGACGAATGGAGCAACGCTGGAGCGAAGTTCAACGCCTGGGACGTCTGCTATCAACTCGCCATCAGACGACACGACTGGCAAATCGCTCGCGACTTCTGATACCAGAAGGCTTCAGGCCATTTCTTGGCGTTGATGCTGGAAAAGAAACAGTCGTTGTTGGAGCTGTCATTTGTGTGGAAATCTGGCAACCAGATGCATGGAATAATGTCCTGAAAGATGAGATGCCGGACTTCGGCGAACTCTTCAAGCAGTTGACACAATAATCCCGCTTTCAAATCGGAAGCAGAACGGATCGAAGACGAGAAAAGCATTGCTTACTCACTCTTCCCAGCAGGTCGCTTGCTCACTCAACAAGACACGCGACTGGCCGAGAGTTGTCCACCACGGATGGCGATGCGGCAGGGAGGCCGCTTTTCTCTCTTCGATCCGGTTTTTTTCTGCCTCAGAGTTTTCTTCTCACCGCCGCGCATCTTCAAGCTTTCAGATGTAGGTTGGACATTCCTGTCCGACAGTGTCTCGCCCCGCAAGAATGCCCGTCTTGTCAGTAAAGCGCATGCTCAGCAGAGACAGCCATCCCAACCGCACTCGTGTCGCATTTCCCACGCACTGTCACGACAAGACTCCGAAGTCGCGGCCTCCGTTTTTTTGACTTCAGGTCAATTGCGATGACTTCGAATCGTGGCATCAGCCTCGCAGCATTGCGCGCGAGGCGTCCTGCTTAGTTTGCAACCGCTTCAACTCATCAGCGTTCGCCGAACATCCACAGCAGGCCATAGTCTGGCGAACAAACAATCTCGTCGTCGTCCACAAACGAGGCGGCTCCAATCCAGTCGTTGATCGGATGATCTCCCTCAAAACCCAGCCGGCCTCGATTCACGGGACTTTGAGGACTCGCGGTGTTGTCCAGAAACTCTCGAACGATTTGCCCCTGCTGAATTACGATCAAGTGGCCACTCGAATTGGAATCGTTGTAGCCGGCGAACACCAGCTCATCGCGCCCGGCAAACTCGAGCCATTTGTCTGACGTGAAGGTCGACAGGTATCCAGATTGATCTTCAAAAACAGTCCATTCGCCCGATTCATAAATGAACAAGACCACGCTGCGCCGCCAATCGCCGTCTTTGCAGGCGAAGTCGTTGACTTTATTCCAGGCTGTCTTCTGCGGCGGAGCAAACGCCGGAAAGGGTATCCACTCTGAAAACCGTTTCAGAGCCTCAGCAAGCGGCAGTCGTATTCGGAGATAACTCGGACACATAGGCTCACTCGAAAGGAGAACGATTGAGCCTGAAAGGCTCGCACTTATCAGCCTGGGGCAAGAGAATCCACGAATGTTGATGAACACCACCCCTGATTAACGTCTCTTCAAGTTAAGCCTGAAGCCTTTGTGATTCGGCCCAAGGGGCCATCAACATGTCAGCCCAGGGCAACGCCCTGGGAACGAGATCCACCGTAATAATTAAGCCCTGAAAGGGCGCAACAAATCGTGTTCATGATTTCATTCGTCCGTATGTCATGAATTTGTGCCGCCCCGTTGGGGCTTTGCATTCTTTGATTTCATACCAAGGGCGTTGCCCCTGGCTGAGTTGTAGTTGCCCCATTCGGGGCGGAATCGCAGATTTCGTTTGGTGAAATCATCGCCGGATTC
>CAIJTV010000608.1:0-2814 GCA_903823635.1 uncultured Planctomycetaceae bacterium | reverse complement strand
GGTCATTCAGATCCAAAGTGATAACGTCTTTCGCCATGATGTGAGAAACAGGGTCATTCTTCCGCATGGGGAGGCTTTCGAAGGCAATGGTTGAACAAATCGAGGCTGCGTGTAGGAACAAGGTCAGTTCCCGATCAGGATCAACGCAGCATCTGCAGGAAAAGGCAACAAGTGTGCCACGGCAGAATTCCGGGGTCGAAAGTGGATTTCTCGAGCACAGTCTGGATCAGGCTGTCTCAGGGTGCGACATTCAGCACAGAATCCGCACAGAAGTTGAAAAATGTCGACCGTAAATCCCTGAGTGCCTTGCGAGAGCGACTCGTTCCTATTGCAATTCGCGAACTTCGAGACGGAACCGTTCAGACGGTCAGAGGAACGCCTTACTTTGTCGTGTTCCAAGGTTCATTTTGAGTTATTGAGTGTTGGAGTATTGAGTCGATGGCTTCGGAACCCATTTGTGATTTGAAGGCGCTGGATTTCAGCAAGCCTCTGTTTACGATCGAAGGCATTCGGGCCGTAAATCCTCAGCGATTTGAGATGGAGCAGCTGACCGCCATCGTCCATGTGGATCAGTCTCAGCATCTGATTGTTGGCTACAAGCAAGTGTCAGATTCCGAGTTCTGGTCCCGCGGCCATATGCCCGGGTATCCTTTGATGCCAGGCGTTGTGCAGTGCGAAGCCGCCGCGCAGCTTGGAGGCTTCTATGCACGGAAGTACGATCTGATTGGCGGCGACTATCTGGGTTTCGGCGGGATGGATGAAGTTCGCTTTCGCAAGCCGATTTACCCTGGTTCACGATTGGATATGATTGCCAAGGTCACCCGAGTGATGGCTCGTCGTCTGGCGCAGTTCAACTTCCAGGGTTTTGTCGATGGCGAGCTGATGTTTGAAGGTCAGATGCTTGGCGTGACTGTGAATAAAGCTGGTTAGGGAAATCAGCCCGCTAAAGAGCTTCCCGGGATACTGAACAAAGCGGCCTCCTCAAAGATCACTGCATGCAAACCGCGCCCATTAAACCGATCAAACCGTGGTTTCAGACGGTGCCCGAAATCGGTGCTCACCTGCGCTGGAATGAGTTCTTTGGCAACGATTTGCCGGTGGAACTGGATATTGGCTGCGGTCGCGGGCTGTTCCTGTTCAATGCCGCCGTGACGACTCCCGACACAAATTTTGTCGGCCTGGAAATTGATTACCGAGAGGGCCGGCGCACTGCGACTCGACTGATGAAGCAGAACCTCCCGAATGCGCGAGTCATCGGCGGAGACGGGACTGCGGTGCTCGCGAGCATGATCGAACCGGGCACGGTTCAGGCCGCCCATGTTTACTTTCCGGATCCCTGGTGGAAGAAGCGACATCGTAAACGGCGTATATTTAACTTCGAGTTCACGCACTTGTTGGCTCGAATCCTGAAGCCGGGCGGGTTTGTGCACCATTGGACTGACGTCGCTGACTATTTTGAAATGGTCCGCGGGCTGATGGATGACCATGCTGATTTTGAAATCTGCCCTCCTCCGCCCGAGCGTGATGCCGACCACGACATGGATTACCACACGAGTTTCGAACGGAAAAAGCGGAAGCTGGGTCTTCCCATCTACCGTGCCCTTTGGCGGCGACGGTAATTGCTGCTGTCCAAATGAGAAAAGCAGGCCGGAATGCGGGTGGGAACACTCTGGAATTGCAATTCCCTGCAGTGGCTTCATACTTCCCAGTCAACTGCAGACGACCTGTTCTGGTCTGAACGGAAAACAGGCTGTTTTCCCCTGCTGCTTTCTCACTTCCGGTTCCCGGGCAGTGTGATCGCCTTTTTCCTGTGCGACTTTAATGATGGAGAATCATCACGATGACCGCGGTTGCCGAGTTCCCGATTCCGCTCGACCAATACAAAGCCCTGCCTCTTGATCCGAGGAGCCCGAAGTTAACTGCGGAACAGCGGGACACTCTGAAGAAGAACATCGATATCTGTCGCGATGCGATTGTTTTCTTCACGGCCATCGCAGATGCGAAGGGACTCGGCGGACACACCGGCGGACCGTTCGACACGGTTCCCGAAGTTTGCATCATGCACAGCTTCATGAAGTTTTCGGAAGCGGGTGGAAAGCCTTCCGTACTGCCGATCTTCTTCGACGAAGCTGGCCATCGCGTGGCGACTCAGTATCTCATGGCAACTCTGGAAGGCGATCTGCCGGTCGAGAAGCTGTATCACTACCGCGAATACCTGTCCCATTTGCCGGGACACCCGGAACGCGGATTTACTCCGGGAGTCAAATTCTCCTCGGGCCGCCTCGGACATATGTGGCCGTTCGTTAATGGAGTGGCCATTGCAAATCCAGGGCAGGTTGTATTCATGCTGGGCTCCGATGGATCTCAGATGGAAGGCAATGACGCGGAGGCTGCTCGTCTGGCTGTTGCTCAGAAGTTGAACGTCAAGCTGCTCATCGACGACAATGACGTCACGATCGCCGGTCATCCTTCAGATTATCTGAAGGGCTTTGATGTGTCCCGTACTCTTGAAGGACATGGACTGAAGATCGACATCGGTGATGGCGAGGATCTGGACGCACTTTACGCTCGCATGTGTGCCGCTGTGACCACGGACGGCCCGATTGCCTTGATTAATCGCCGCAAAATGTGCGTCGGTATTAAGGGTCTCGAAGGCAGTGCTCATGGTCATGACGTGATCAAAGTCTCCGTCGCGAAGGAGTATCTGACAGCCAAAGGACGCACGGCCGCTGTTGAGTATTTGAACAATGTCAAGAAGGGTCCGTCGGGCCCGACCTACGAAGGCAGCTGCACAAAGAACGTCGGCAAGAATCG
>CAIJTV010000607.1:0-3734 GCA_903823635.1 uncultured Planctomycetaceae bacterium | reverse complement strand
TCCCTTGGGCTGCTTTTTAATTAGCTCCATAATCTTCACCACGTCCTGATCGTCAGCTGTAATCGCCAGTTCTGCCAATCGATGAGCAACGGCTTTACGACCGCAATGTCGTCCGAGAACCAATTGTAGCTCGCCACCGCCCACAACTTCGGGGCGGAACGGCAAATAGGTGTCAGGATTCTTCAGCAGTCCGTCCTGGTGAATTCCAGCTTCGGTCGCAAAGATATTGGCACCACCGATGGGCTTCATGCGAGAAATCATCACGCCGGTCAGTTGAGCGACGAGCTGACACAAAGGAGCCAGCTTCGTTGTATCAATGCGAAACTTGCGACGATATTGATCGCCATGCATCGCCAGGGCCATGACGACTTCTTCCAGAGATGCGTTGCCGGCACGTTCGCCAATTCCATTGACGGTGCACTGCACCACGTTGGCGCCTTCTTCGATGCACGCTAGTGTATTGGCGACGGCCAGACCCAGATCGTTATGAAAATGGACGGCCAACAGGGCTCGATCGAGGTTTGGAACTCCATCCTGAATTGCCTTGATGAAATCGGCCGCTTTGCGCGGCGTCAGCAGTCCCACGGTATCCGGAAAGCCAACGGTGGTCGCTCCGGCATCTATGGCCTCTTTGTAACACTGGCAGAGATAGTCGACTTCGGTACGGCTGGCGTCTTCAGGGCTGAACGCCACGATTCGAAACTTGTCAGCCGCGTACCCCACAGTCTGGGAGATGATATTCAGGATCTCCGAGCGACTTCTGTTCAGCTTGTGAACTCGATGCAGCGGACTTGTTCCGCAGAACAGGCTGACACCCTTCTTATGCAAAGGATTTCCGTCGAGAGCTTCAGCGGCGATATCGATATCGGAACGGACAGTTCGGCATAATGCTGTTAGAACCGGCTTCTTGATGACTCCAACCATCATGCGGATGGCTTCAACGTCAGCGGCAGAACTTGCCGGAAACCCAGCATCAAGAGAATGGATACCTGTTTCTTCCAGAGCCCGAGCGATCCGCAATTTTTCGTGAGGCTCCAGCGTTGCCCCGGGCATTTGTTCGCCATCGCGCAGCGTCGTATCGCTGAAGAGAACGGTGCCGCTGCGTTTGTGGTGGGAGATAATCGCGTGCCGCACTCGCGCGGCGATCTGGTCCGAAATCTTTTGGACGGCACGATTCTGGGCCATAGGAGTCTCTGAGAGGAACTGGCCGCCGATTACCGCGCGAGCCTGAAAATGTTACGAGGGAATTCGGGAGAGTTACGCGACGACCGACCATTGCGTCAAGTGATCAATGACGCCAGCCCCAACGCCGAAGTGGCCGAGATTGCCGGTTTGCGGCCCTCATTAGTGCCATCGAAGGAGGCGGGAGGTGCCATCGGGACTTTCGTTACCATCGATTCTTCCGGCTCGATCCGCAAAATCGAAACATTTTCACAAGTCAACGGAAATGACGGATCGATATCAGGAAGGACGCTGGTACCTCGGCGTTCAGTGTCTGGATTTAAGTGTCAGGGCACAGCCCGATCCAGAATCTGACAGGCAGGATAGTACTCATGAAAACTCCCACTCTACTTTCAGGGAAGAACTCAATGCAGACGTTTAGCAGACAAATACGACGAGGGGTCGTGCTGACGGCGATCTGCTTGATGACGCTTTCGAACAGCGGTTGTACGCTGACCGGCGGCTTCATCGGAGTCATGTGGGAACACATGCTTTTCTGGAAGACTCTTCCCGTGGTTCCGGTACCGGCTCGTGCCAGCCAGCTGATGGAAGACAAGCTTCACGAAGATGAACGCTATAACAAAGTTCCCGTGCTGGATCCGGTTGAAGGCGACGTCTTCTGCGTCGACCCTCCAAGCGAAGATCAGGTAATTCGAGCCCTGCCGGACGACGGTGCAGGCGGGTTTGCCTTCTTCCAGGAAACGCAATTGAACAACGTGCGAATCGTGGTTGAGCCGCTGGTGGATCGTCTTGACGAATGCAAAGTGTATCCACTGGTTGGCCCCTGCCGACTTCACCACTGCCACTACAAGTGCACGATCTACTACGACAAAACGATTCGTTCCTACTGGCCGGTTCCTTTCAGCCACGTTGACCAGTCAGAAGAAGTGGTCTACATCGACAAAGACCATCTTATTCGCTGTGCCGGACCGACCGTTCATTAATCAGCAGAAAAACACAAAAGTAAACTTGAGCCCGACCTTTGCAGGTCGGGCTTTTTTGTTGGCCGGTCACAATTCTGCCTGACAGTCATCGCAGACGATCTGCGGCGAAGATAAGATTCGGGATGAGAACGTGCCGACAGGTGGAGCAGTATTCGGTTCAATGAGGGCCCCACATCCGCGATCTGGCGACGAGCATGCGTCTGAATTCAAGGTTTACCAGTGGCTGATTCGCTAACAGACGAACGAAACGGTGCTGCAGGAAGCTCACAGCTTTCTCGTGGTTCCGCTTCCACGTTATCGGCGAAAGCAAACGGCGCTGCGGGTTCAGATGTGGAAGAGTCGCTGCCACAAACGGTCGTGATCCATGAGCCGACTGATGATAGCGACGAGCCAGAGATGGGGCCGGTCGTTGCGGCTCTGACGTCGTCCTCAGCCGTCAGTTTCTTTTCCTCAGCTACTTTCCACTTGCTGACATTTTTGACGGTTGCTGTGGTCGCGCCGTTGCTGGGGTTGGACTGGTTGTTGCCCATCGAGGAAACTCAGCCGCCACTTCAGGCCACTTTGGGTGACGAGGATATTCTCGGTGATCAGGCGGCATTTGAATTTATCGCGGACATCAGCGACCAGTTTGAAAAGCCAACCAGCAGTCTCGAACAGTTGGCCGCAGAACTGCAGCGTTCCGAAAACGGCACTCTGCTGGCGGCTCAGGATGACGTCTGGAAGAGCATTCTCGGCAGCAAGGAGAATGATCCGACCGAAGATGGCAGCGGAGTGCTGCTGAAGGTCCCTGAATCCGGACTTGCGGTTACGAAGGGCAGTTTTACGGCGTTCACGATTCCTGCCAACCCAAAGCCGCGTGAAGTGTATTCGATCGTTATTGAAGTCCGGCTGCCGGATGACGTGAAGGAGTTTCGAGTCAGTGATCTGGTCGGAGAGGTTCGTGGATCAGATAAATACGTCCAGAAGATTCCTTATGACAAAGATGCCCCCTATGCCTCTGGGTATCCCGTCGAGAATGCCGGCATCAAGGTGCTGACCAGTTCCACAGTCCTGAATGTTGAAAAGAACCGAGTTCAGATCATCGTCAAGGTTCCCGGTGCGGCCAGGATGGTTAAGGATGTCATCAAGATCCGTTCTCGCAAGCTGAAAGAAGAACAGGAATTGACACTCGTGTTTGGCGTACCTGCCAGTTCATCACCGAACGAGAAGTCTCAGGGCGAATGATTCCCTGGACTGCGGCAGCCTGCTGCCGCTTTCGAGTTCACAGCCTGCTGTGGACAACCGCCTTAAACTCGACCGACCTTCATAGCCTCTGAGTTGGCAGCAGCCTGCCTGTACCAAAGCGGCAGCAGGCTGCCGCAGTCCAAAGGGAAGAAGGATTGCTCTTGAGCCTCAACTTCGGATTTCATCTTCGGTCCGTGGAGCCCACGCTGCAACTGGCGTTTTACTAAAAACTGAAAACTCTGCCTCTCGCGACTTGGCTTCGGCTCCACTGGCTCGCTCAGTCATCAGTTCGCTCCGCTCCACCCTGATTCGCCAAACCAAGCTTTAACTTCGACTGCATCGTGG
>CAIJTV010000606.1:0-2952 GCA_903823635.1 uncultured Planctomycetaceae bacterium | reverse complement strand
GGCTGGTGAACGAACTTCTGAGCGATGCGATTGCTTCAGGAGCAAGTGATATTCATCTCGAACCGTCGCAGCATGGATTCGGCGTGCGTTATCGCGTCGATGGACTGATGCTGGATCAGATCGTTTCCCGCGAGATGGATCGCTTTCACGCCGCCATTGTCAGTCGTCTCAAAATTATGGCGATGCTGAACATTGCCGAAAAACGTCTGCCACAGGACGGTCGAATTCGCTTTCAGGCTTCCCGTGAAGAAGTGGATGTGCGTGTCTCCACAATTCCGATGATCCATGGAGAAAGCGTCGTGCTGCGACTGCTTCGCAAAGGACGCAGTCAATGGGGACTGGCTCAACTGGAGCTGCCAACCCATACGGCCAGGCAGTGGCAGCAGATTATCAACCGCACCAATGGAATCATTCTGGTCACTGGTCCGACCGGCAGCGGAAAAACGACAACGCTATATCATCTGCTGGCGGAAATTCGAGCCACACGTCCTGATGCGAAAATCATCACGATTGAAGACCCGGTGGAATACTCACTGCCGGGCGTTCATCAGATTCAGATCAATGAGGCGACCGGGCTGACATTCGCCAGAGGATTGCGAAGTGTGCTGCGACACGATCCGGACGTGATTCTGCTGGGAGAAATTCGCGATCAGACCACCGCACGACATGCGATCGAAGCCGCGTTGACCGGACACCTGGTTTTGGCGTCACTCCATACCAATGATGCGGCCGGTGCATTTACTCGTTTGATGGAAATGGAAATTGAACCGTATCTGGTGGCCAGTACTTTAGTGGCCGCGGCTGCTCAGCGTCTGGTCCGTCGACTCTGTCCCCTGTGCCGAAAAAGTACGCAGGTGATGCCGGGCGAAGAGAACGTCATTTTGCCACAAGGTGCGACCATCTATGAACCGGGAGGATGCCGGGAATGTCTGGGCAAAGGATTCAAGGGCCGACTTCCGGTGCTCGAACTTCTGCAGACAGATGCCGCCATTCGCAAACTTTGTCTCGAACACGCATCCTCTCAGGAGATTTCAGAAGCCGCCACAAAAGCCGGCATGCGAACCCTGATCGAGTCAGGATTTGAACGAGTGAGTGAAGGGAAAACGTGTCTTGCTGAAGTCCTGCGCGTCGCCGGTGATGCTCAGAATCGACTTTGAGCGACCGACCTGATCAGGGAATCGGGCGTCATCATGGCACTGTGAAAGTTTGTTGTGAGCCGATCGCATCGTTAGCTCGGTGATTACACCACGCTCTTAGTGTCACTCGCTTAAGCGTCGTCCTGCGGCAGCTGAAAACAAGATCGTATTGATCCGTCGGGATCAGCGGCCGAGTGCGTTTCATATGACCAGCCAGACCGCCGCGCTTCTGTAACGACTTCGGCTTGTGTTTCTGAGGCGTCTCTCCGGGGCCTTGTCTTCGGGGCCCTCTGTCGACGGTGGCCGCGAGGAATCTCCGGAGTTCATGCCCGGCAGTCGCTCCAGCTTCTCCGGCCGTTCGGCCAGCATCACAAAACACGCTCGAGCCGCAGGACCCCACTCCGGTCCGACGCCTGCCAGGGGATGTGCACTGGTTTGATGATCGCCCTGTCGCTTATCTATGAAACTTGATCAATTCGTCATGCCCAGGGAAGACCAGTCTGTGGACAGTTACTGCGATACCACGACTCACTAAAAGTGAGTAAACGAAAGCATACCCCCCAAATTGGGCCGAACACTCAAATGGTCAGAGAAGAATCACTTCCACTGGAACTCATGCAAAAATCCGGTTTTCGGTTTGGATTCGCGTGGGCCAGCACATAGGATTCGTCACCTACTGGTTGGAATTTTCGTACCCCGGCGAGTTGGTTGCAGATTGCGGATTTCATGAACTGCTTCAGGATAGCCTGAAGCCATTGAAGCGAGAGCATTCAACCGTTCGTTTCTTCTGATCTCTTAAACGGTTTGACGACGTCATTCCATCGGAAAACGTTTTTGGTGGAACCACAGCTCATTTCGTCTCCCACGCACCCCTCTGCATCAAAGCCACGGCTCAATGCAATTGGCTCGTGTAGTTTCCAGGACTGGGTGCAGCAGCACTGCAGTCCTGCGTTCACCACCTATCAAACCGGTAAGCGGTTTCTCGTCGGCCGCAAGTTCGCCAGCGAAGAGTCGACTCCCGTCAGCGAAGCGGACCAAAGGCTGTCGATCTTTGAGCGGACTGACAACCACTGCCGGGGAATGCGTGCCTCTCCGGACGAGCATGAAATGGCGGTCGGTAGCCTTTATCTGCCGCATCTGTCACTGCTGCCACCTTCAAGTGCGTTCCAGGAACTATCAAACTGACGAGTCCGCATAATCCCCAACGTCAAACGTTCCCGATAGATTTCACCATGCAGCTCACGAAATGGCTTAGCCAGATTTTCTCTCAGAGCCCATCGTTGCGACTCCGTGAATCTCGCAACGTGACTCGACGTCGTGCACGAGGGGTGGTTCTGGAGCAACGGATACTGGAGTGTTTGGAATCGAGAATCTTGCTGACGTTTGGCTCTCCGGTGTTCACGTCCAGCGCCAGCCACAATGTGGCAGAGAACACGACGGCCGTGGCTACAGTCACAGCGACTGATGCCGACCTGCAATCCCAGACGGTGTCGTTCGCGATCACTGGAGGAGCCGACTCGGCCCAATTCTCCATCACCAGCGGCGGCGTGCTCACATTCGTTGCGGCACCAAACTTCGAAATGCCGACCGATACTGACGCCAACAACACCTACGAAGTCGAAGTCACAGCGTCGGACAGTGGCACACCGGTCTTGACCACGGTCCAGAACGTGACAGTCACGGTCAGTGACGTCAACGAGCTTCTGACGTTGATCAGCGGTAGCACAGGCTCTATTGCCGAAAATGAGGCTGTGAGCTCTGTGACCTACACAGCCGTTGCCGTCGATCCAGATACAACCGCGCCGAATAACAACAT
>CAIJTV010000605.1:0-3305 GCA_903823635.1 uncultured Planctomycetaceae bacterium | reverse complement strand
CTGGCTCATCCGGCCCATATGGTGGGCATTGGCACTATGCCGCCGGCCGGCAAATCGTTTCAGATTGCCCGCGAAATTAATCCAAAGCTCAAACGAGTGGGCGTCGTCTGGAATCCGGCGGAAGTGAACTCAGAGATCGCCACCAAGGTTGCTCGTGAGACCTGCAAACAGCTGGGCATTGAACTCATCGAAGCCAATGCCGAAAACGCGTCAGCCGTTAAGGAAGCAGTCGCTTCGGTTGTGGCTCGCGATGTCGATGCACTCTGGATCGGCGGCGATGTGACCGTGCTCGCCGCCGTTGATGTCGTTCTGCAGGCAGCTCGCCAGGCAAAGATTCCCGTCTTCACCTGCATTCCGGGTAACGCGGCGAAAGGCGCGATCTTCGACGTGGGAGCGAACTACGGCGAAGTCGGGCTGCTGGTCGGCTCAATGGCGTCCAAAGTGCTGAACGGCGAAGAAATCAAACAGATTCCGTGGGAGACCGCGATTCCTCCGAAGTTGTTTATCAACACGACCGCAACAAAAGACCTGAACGACACGTGGACGATTCCTCAATCGCTGCTCGATCAGGCCGATTCCATCATTGATGAAAGTGGCGAACGCAAACGAGAAGTGGCTGCACCGCCCCAGGCCTCGAATGCTTCGACGCCGATGCGTAATCTTTGCCTGTTGTCGTACATCAATTCCTCCGATGTCGAAGATGCAGAACGAGGCTTGAAGGAAGGACTTAAAGAAGCGGGGCTGCTGGAGAATACGCATTATCGCTGGAAGAGCCTGAATGCTCAGGGCGATATGGCCGGGTTGAATGGACTTGTCGATTCCGCGTTGGCCGATCAGCCGGCTCTGGTGCTGACGATTTCGACTCAGGCTCTGCAGTCCGCAGTGCAGCGAAATCGCGACATCCCGATGGTCTTCACAATGGTCGCAAATCCGTTCTCTGCAGGTGTGGCCAAAAGCAATTCCGAGCATCAGCCGAATCTCACCGGAGCTTACGGCGCGCCGGATGCCGAAGCCATGATGCCCATCATTCGCCAAGTGATGCCGAAAGCTCGTCGTCTCGGGACCTTGTATTCTCCGGCGGAAGTGAATTCCGTCTATAATCACGAGCTGCTCGTAGCGGCCGCGAAATCCGCAGGCTATGCAATGGAATCGAAGGGCGTGAGCACTCCGTCGGAAATTCCGGACGCGGCGCAGTCAATGTGTGGCGGAGATATCGATGCCATATGCCTCACCAATTCCAATCTCGCCGGTTCTTCGTTTCCCGGCATCATGCAGGCGGCTCGCAAAGCAAAGCTGCCGGTGTTTGCATTTATGGGCAGCGCGTCGGCTCAGGGAGCGACCGTGGTTCTATGTCGAGACTACTTTGATATGGGCCGCGAATCAGGCCTGTTGGCCGGGCGAGTTCTCAAGGGGGAATCGGTCAGTCGTATGGATCTTAAGCCGATCACAACCAATCGCCTGATGCTGAACCTCGTCTCAGCGGAGGAATTCGGACTCAAAATGCCGTCGTCACTGATCGAAGCCGCTGATCTCGTGGTGCGAAAGTAGAGGCGTCTCACCATGCAGATCAAAACTCACAACGACAAAGACTTTCGAGAACTCCAGGTGTCCGGCCGACTGGATGCCGAGTGGGCCGACACACTGCAACACGCCATTGAAGATGCACTCCGCGAAGGTGCCCATTCGCTGCTGCTGGATCTGTCGCAGGTCGTGTATATGAGCTCAGCTGGTCTCGGCGTGCTCGTGCGTGCTCACAAGCAGTTTCAGAGCATTCGTGGATCTTTCGGAGTTAAAGACGTGGCTGGCCCCGTTGCGGAGGTGATTCGTCTCACCGGGCTGTCGAAACTGCTGCTCTGGAATGCTCAGATCTTTAGCAGTTCCGTTGTTGCACCACCCGGCGCCGTGCAGTCTGTTAGTCGCATGGTGTACGCCAAACATGCGGACTTCACGGTCTATGACCTGGAGCCTAAGGCTAAGATGGACTGGAGCGTCATCGGCAATCCGGCTCGCCTCGAAAGTGGCCAGTACGAAGCCGACGATGCCACACCGACAGAGATTACGGAGTCGACGATTGCGTTGGGGCTCGCCGCATTTACAGAAGAGTACACGGATCAGCAGACCTCGTTTGGCGAAATGCTGGCTCTGGCTGGAACGGCAGCGGTTCAGCCCGCAGGCAGCAGTCAGCGAGCCGACTACCAGTCGATTCAGGGCGAGTTTCGCCCGCAGCCTGAGATGCTTTATGGCATCAAGCTGGCCGGTTCTCCGTCGCACCTGCTGCGGTTCGATATCAATCAGCGAGATCGCTCGGCGTCGTTGACTGATCTTGTCGACGAAGCGATGGACGCCATGCAGTATGAAGCCGCCAGCGTCGTGTTTCTGGCTGAGACATCAGGGCTCGTCGGAGCAACCTTGCGACGATCACTGACCGAACGCGTCTCGGGCGATTCACGTTTTGATCATCCGGAGATTCGTGAGTGGCTGTCTTTTGCACCGGAACGAATTCATGCCAATGCTGTCGTGGCGATCGTAGGAGTCGCCCTGCGAGCCACCGCACAGGATCGGTACAAGAAGCTGATGCCGTTCGTGCGACCAATGCGTTCCAGTGATGATCTGCTCGGACATTTTCACGCGGCCGTGTTTCCGTTTCAGCCGTTCAAGAAGCGAAAACTCGATCTGAACGAAAGCGTGGGCTCTTTGTTTTCTTCCGGACAGTTGCAGGCGGTGATGCATTTGCTGAACGATGATCGCCCCATCAGCGGGGCTGGCGATAGTGAGTTTGTCCGAGGAGCCTGCTGGATTGGTCCGTTGGTGTAATAACTTGTGCTGACTTTGAATTGTGAGTAGCGGGATTCGTGAGAATTCCGAGTTTGTAGGGTGTGACAAGCGGAGCGCAGGCTCACCATTTTGCAGCTGAATAACTCGTAGCGGGATTCTTAAGAATTCCGAGTTCTCACGAACCCGGCTACAAGGGAAGACATAAAAAATGAGAGTGAAATGGAACTAAGAAACACGATACCAGTGAAAGTAGCGGAGTCTGCAAGATGACTCTGCTGATCGGTTCACTCACCATGGGCATGATCCTCGCGCTACTGGCGTTGGGGTGCTCATCAGCTTTCGTATTCTGGCCTTTCGTGACCTGACTGTAGATGGTTCGATCGCTCTGGGCGGTTCCGTCGCGGCCGCATTGATCGTCAGCGGCGTTTCTCCTCTGGCGGCGACAGCCATCGCAGCCGTCTGCGGAGGAATTGCTGGAGCCATCACCGGGGTCCTGGCAACTCGCTTTCGTATCAATGGTCTGCTGGCCG
>CAIJTV010000604.1:0-1624 GCA_903823635.1 uncultured Planctomycetaceae bacterium | reverse complement strand
CTTGCCGTCGCCCGGGGCGATGCAGATTTGTATTTGCGACTGCCGACTCGCAAAGGCTATCAGGAAAAAATCTGGGATCACGCTGGCGGCGTGCTTCTCGTTTTGGAGGCCGGTGGACAGGTGACGGACATCAAGGGGTCTGCTGCGGATTTCAGCCAGGGTTCCACGATGGCGGTGAACGAAGGCATGGTCGTGACGAACGGAAAGGTCCACTCATCGGTCGTGGCGAGCATTGACCGTCACGCACCGAAATAGCCCCGAGTGGCAGTTTTTGCCGAAGTGGTCTGGTTGTGCTTCTGGTGATTTTGTACAGTTTTGGTGCTTCGGGGGTTTTGGACCGCCGGCAATGTCGTTTGAAAAGCATTTGATTCCGATGCAGGGAGGCATGGATGTCGACAATTCGTTTTTTGCATACCGATCATTTACGGCTGGCATCCCCGGTTGCAGGATCGTCTGATAGTCCCGACTGGTTGCGTAAAGTGGCGTCGTCAGCAGTTCGCACAGCGGTTGTGAACGTGATTGAAGCTGCAATTGCTGGTCGTTGTCAGTTCCTTGTCGTCGCTGGGAGACTCACGGAATCCGATCAGGATCTGGACCTCGCTCTGGCATGGCTGATGTCGCATGCGGCATCACTTCGTGAGCATGGAGTCCGCCTGGTACTGGCGGGCTATCCAGCGTCCGAACATTCCGCTTTGCGTTGCCTCGATGCGATCCTGCTGGACCCCGGTCAGAGATTGGATGTTTGGAATTCTGCGTCTGGCACGACAGAGTGGACGGTCAATTCTCGGCTTGTCCCCGCGCGGTCGGGAGCACTGGGCATTGAGTTTTCGCCGGTAGAATCTGTTCGTCCATTGTCAGATCTGGCTTACGTCGTTGTACCATCAACGGTGCCGTCGTCGATGGCAAACTCATTTGATGGCGTCGCAGTGGCTCATGATCGACACCTGAGAATGTCGGCTGGCAGCCCGCAGTCGTTGGGGCCAGTTGAGCGAGGTCACTTCGGATGTCAGATGGTAGAAGCCGATCTGCATCGTCAGGCGATTACTTCTCGCTTCTGCTCGACGGATGTCATTCGCTTCTCGCAGGAGTTGATCTCGTTCCCTGCCGGAATGCCTGCGTCGCAATTGCGTGAAATGTTGTGTGAGCGAAGTCGTGCCATCGGGACTTCCGGTCGGTGTACGACCGTTGTGGAATGGGTCATCGACGGGCATCTCAGCATGACTTCTGCGGCAGCGAAATCGCTCTGTGAAATTGATTTGCTGCGAGATCTTCGCGTAGGTTTAAACGCGGGGCATTCGGGAGCCTGGCCGTGTCGCATTCGTTTTTCGGACAGTAGTTCTGTGGATGTTGCCGGGCATCATTCGGCCGTGGCCAATGAATTCTCTGCCGTTGTTCGCGAGCGATTAAAGCGAGAATCTTCGCGACGCAGTATGGCGGAGTCGCATGTGATTGGTTTGCCGCTTGGATGTGGCAGTGAAGCCGCAGTAGGGCTTGATCTGCTGCGACGTGTGGCCTGATTCACGTCGGGCAGAAACAGGAACTTTTGAGGCTTTTTTCGATCCGTTGAAATTCAGGACAGAACAATGCAACTGACGGACGTGCGAATTGATCGATTCGGGTCGCT
>CAIJTV010000603.1:0-2420 GCA_903823635.1 uncultured Planctomycetaceae bacterium | reverse complement strand
CGAATCGGGACACGTTCGATTCGGCCTCCTGAAACATCGCGAGTTCTCTCTTTGATGTTGTCAGTGAACCACGTAAACGTGCCATAGCCGCCCTGCAAATCGGGCGTTCCCATTCCGGCCAGGGTTCTGGCTTCGCCCTCAGTTGGCGGAAAGTTGGCGGGAATTCGAAAGACGGAACAGGGTACGCCATGCTGTTCCAGCTCGGTCCAGAGTGTTGCTCCGTGTCGTAAGCTCTTGATCGTGGCCGTCGAAGTTGGCAGGACGAAGTTGCCGATCGTAATTGGCTTGCGACCCGGGACGATCCGGCTGATGGATTGATACGGCAACATGGTCTCGGGATCTCGCGCGATGAAGTCGAAGATTCCATGGCCACCTGGATTTGTGCCGGAGATAAAGTTGGACCAGGCGACGGGGCTTTGAGGCGGATTGCTGGTTGCCAGAGAACTGAAGGAGCCCATTTCCATCAGGCGTTTACAATTCGGCAATGACCCTTCTGAGATAAACTGTTGCAGCATCGCGTGATCCATACCATCCACGCCAAGCACCATCACACGCTTGAGATCACCTGCGGGCCGAGCGACTTCCTTTTTGCCACAGCCCGCCGCCAGCATCATGGCGCTCGTGGCTTGTAAAAAACGGCGACGTGAAGCAAGCATGGTTGGAGTACGTCCGCGAGGCTTCATCGTGGCGATTCCGATCGAGTAGCAGCAGAGTCCGAATTGGAGGTCGACGCGTTGGGGGGACTCAGCGGCTGACTTGTGGACTTTCGATTATCAAACGTCCACGGCTTTCCATCAAAGTAAGCCGGCATGGGGACACCGAACAGTGTGAGAATCGTCGGTGCAAAATCCATGATGGAGGGGGTCACGTTCTGCGCCAATGGGCGATTGCAGAGCAGCATGCCGGGCACCAGAGCCGGATCGACGCAGTGGTCGCCACTCCACGGCCGATCATTGTCGCGAAACACAGGACCATCGCATCGTCCCACTGCATTCTCCCAGGAAGCACGGTAACCCTTTTCGTATCCAACGATCACGTCGGGGCCGTTGGAAACATACGGGCCACTGTATTCCTGGTGGCAATCATGAACCTTAAAGACCGCCTGACATTTTCGATCCGGATCCTGAAGTCCGGTCAATTTGTTGATAATCTCCTGACGCAATGCGGCGGACTCTGAAGGCGGCACAATTCCTTTCGACTCACGACCTGACTGATTAATGTAGATCCCGGTGAGTCCGAATGCGTAAGCTTTGGTTTTGCCCCAGTCGACTCCTTCAAAGTATTCCCCCGCGGGGCCCGCAGTTTCGTTGACAGTCAGATAGCCGTTTTCTCTGAGCCAGGCGTTCAGATTCACGCCACGACTGAAATCGCAGAAGCCGTGATCGGACAGAACAAACAAATAGTCATCGTCTTTGACTTCCTTTCGAACCCGACCGATCAGTTCATCCATGCGAACGTACATGTCATCAATCACATTTCGATGCTTCAGAGTATCGCGTCCTCGATTGGCCGGATGGTCGGCCACGTCGTGGCGCCAGAACATATGCTGAATTCGATCGGGGCCATCAAAAACGCACACCGTCAGACCGCGTTGCATTCGTCGTAAGGAGTCAAACAGCATCCGCTCACGCTCATCATGAATCGCCCACGCCTGTTCCAGGAATGCTTCTTCTCCAACCACGCCTGAGTTCAGGCCCCAGGTGTCTTCTGCAAGGCCCAGTGTTCCGAAGGAATCGTGCAGCTTGGCCAGATACATGGAAAAATACAGAGGATGAGAGATCGGCATCGCCGGACGTTCCGGATCCAGATGAATCGGCGAGACGTACAATCGAAAATGAGGAGCCAGCGACTCGAGCCGAAGTTTGCACAGCCCGCGAACCTTCGTAAACCAGCCGATCCGATACTCAATACGAAGCCAGTCAGACTCCTTATGCAAAGGCACAACGATTTTCTCTGAACCGTTTCGAACTTCGATCGATTGCTGCTCATCGAACACTCGAATGTTCAACAATGTCTGAAAGTCTGCTGGTTCCGAACCCATCGGTTTGGGCGGTCCCGGCAGATAAGCCTCAATACGCTGACCGTTGCGACTCACCTGTATGCGAAGTCCGCCCGTTGTGGCACGAGCTTCTTCCGGATCTGTTGTGAACAGCGTAAACGACCCCTGAGTTCCTCGCAGATCGGGGGTACACATGGACGACAGAGACAGGCCAAAGAAACGTTCGGGCGGGAACGTAATTGGCACTCGCAAAATGGTGCTGAAGGTGCCGTAATCGCCGAGTATTTTCCAGAACGGCTGGCTCTTACGAAGCAGTCGCACTGATGTTTTATTGCCGAACCATTTGCGCCAGCCCGTAGCTTGCCCCTCAATGATTCGGGCCGACGAGAGCTCCGGAAGATATGTGCGGACATCACGATTG
>CAIJTV010000602.1:0-2834 GCA_903823635.1 uncultured Planctomycetaceae bacterium | reverse complement strand
GTCTTTGCGCCTTTGCGTGAACTTTACTGCTGCCGCTGATTCACAGCAGCGGAGAGGAGTTGGGGCAGATCGTTGACCGGTCACTCGACTCGCGATGGTGCAGATAAGGATATCACGCGAAGGCGCAGAGACGCGAAGAATAGGTATCTTGTATCTGCTTCCTTTGCGTCTTTGCGCCTTTGCGTGAACTTTCCTGCAGCCGTTGATTCACGGCGGCGGAGAGGAGTTGGGGGCAGATCGTTGACCGGTCACTCAACTCGCAATGGTGCAGATAAGGATATCACGCGAAGGCGCGGAGACGCGAAGAATGGGTTCTCATGGCTGTTTCCTTCGCGTCTCTGCGCCTTCGCGTGAACTTTACTGCTGCCGTTGATTCACGGCCGCGGAGAGGAGT
The DNA here is from genome assembly GCA_903823635.1 of uncultured Planctomycetaceae bacterium. GTDB lineage: Bacteria > Planctomycetota > Planctomycetia > Planctomycetales > Planctomycetaceae > SXXK01. The sequence goes on along the minus strand of CAIJTV010000602.1, from coordinate 2,440 downwards.
TGGCGTCCGCCTGGTTTTGCTGTGATCGCACTTGGCTGATTCTTATGGAAAGGCTGTGGTCGTTCACTCACCGCGGCCTCAAGTGTTGCCCACACTGAATCACTCGCCAACGCCGCCCTTTCGCCAGAATCCGCATGATCTGCCGCCACCTCGGACTATACCGTACGGGATATTGTCTTTCCCTGCTTTGCTCAGCTTGACCGTTCGATCCATACAACACCCACTCTGCCGTTGCGCGCGGACGGTTGGAACTTCGAACGGGCTACGATGACTCTAAACACCTCGACAACTCGAATTGCCATCGGGCTCGCTTCGCTCACAGTGTCCGCGTTGTTCAGTGCGATGGTGATTGGAGTCATCCCGGATCATCGTAGTGAAACGCTGATGGCCCGCATGCGACTGACGGAAAGCATTGCAGTCCATTTCTCCGCCACATCCGGAAAAGTCGACGCCAACACCACCGGACAAGTGCTGGCCGATTTGATTACTCGTAATTCAGATCTGCAGTCGATCGGTATTCGACAGCCGGACGGAAAGTATCTTGTCGAAGCCGGAGAACACGCCGGAAGTTGGGCGGAAGGGGTTCCGGAAGACAACCTGGACACTCAGATTCAGTTCCCGCTCTACACCGGGCCGCAATTGTGGGGAACAATTGAAGCTCGATTTATCCCGATCAATCCGCAGTGGTTTGCAGGTTATGGTCCCAGCCGGAAAACTCAGGCGATTGTCTTCGTCGGCGTTGTCTGCACGCTGTTGTTTCATCAGTTTCTTCGCAAAGTTCTGAAACAGCTCAACCCAACACAAGCGGTTCCTCGCCGAGTCCATGAAGCGCTTGATGCTCTGGCTGAAGGGTTGTTGATTCTTGATGAGCAGCAAAGAATCGTACTCACGAACTCCGCCTTCACGACAGCGATCGGCCGCACCGGGCAGGCGCTGATTGGGCAGTCGATCAACACCTTCTCCTGGACGTTAAAAGCCGGCACGATCGTTCCATGGGACCGCGCATTGATGCAGGGCGAAACAGTGACCGGCGTTCTGATGCGGTGTGCAGAAACGGCAGATCGAACCTTCTCCGTCAGTGCTGTGCCAATCCTGGATGAGCACGGGACGACTCGCGGCGTGATGATCAGTTTCGAAGATGTGACCGTACTGGAACGCAACAAGACCGAGCTGGTCGGTATGCTGGAACAGCTTCGTGAATCACGCGATGAAATCCAGCAGCAGAATCAACAACTGGAACGGCTCGCAACGACGGATCCATTGACAGGATGCTTGAACCGACGAGCATTCTTTATGCGATTCGAGGCGCAGTGGAAACTGGCGGAGAAACATCAACGCCCGTTGTCCTGCATTTTGGTCGACATCGATCATTTCAAGCAGATCAATGACAATCACGGTCACAGCACGGGTGATGAGGTTCTGCGTTCCATTGGGCAGCTGCTCTCCAATTCCGTCAGCGAAAATGAAGCGGCCTGCCGTTACGGTGGTGAAGAATTCTGCGTGCTGCTGCCGGGTGCGGATATTACCGAAGCGGCTCGTCGCGCAGAACAACTTCGAGTAACGATCGAACGGATGACGTTTGAAAAATTGTCGATTACCGCCAGCTTCGGAGTGTCGTGTACCTCAGAAAACGCCTCCGCGCCTCAGTTGATGCTCGACCAGTCAGACGCGAGTTTGTACGCAGCGAAACGAAACGGACGTAACAAAGTTGTCTGCTTTGATCGGATGCCAACGGAGATCACGGAGCGAGCCAAATCGGACCGGCGGAAAACGTTTGCCCCACAGCCGGACAAGACTTCTGAAAAGCTGGACGTGATTCCATTCGAGGCAGTTTCTGCGTTGTTGTCCGTGTTATCGTTTCGCGATGCCGCTACGGCCGAGCATAGTCATCGCGTCGCGGATCTCTGTGTTCAAATCGGTGAAAAGCTCCTGTCAAAAGCTGAGTGTTATCGTCTGGAAGTCGCAGCCTTGTTGCATGACATCGGCAAGGTCGGTGTGCCTGATGCAATTCTGCGGAAGTCCGGGGAATTGAATGCTGACGAATGGCAGTTGATGGATCAGCATGAGCAAATGGGAGTTGAGATTGTCCGAAAAGCTTTCGCCTCTCAACAGCTCGCGGAGATCATTCAAAACTATCGAGCGTGGTTCAACGGGTGTTCTCGCAATCCAGCTTTGCCAGCCGGAAATGCCATCCCGATGGAAGCCAGAATTCTCGCGATCGCGGATGCCTGGGACTCTATGACCACCGGTCGCCCCTGGCGTCCGGGCCGTACGTTTGAATCCGCCACTGCAGAACTGAGACGTTGTGCGGGAAGCCAGTTCGATGCGGAGTATGTCGAACAGTTCTTGAAGATTCTTCGGGAATCATCGACGGCAAAACCGGCCACTGAAGTATCAGCCGACGCCAAAGCCATCAGCGAAGATCTTGCGGAGATCACCG
>CAIJTV010000601.1:0-1826 GCA_903823635.1 uncultured Planctomycetaceae bacterium | reverse complement strand
CGTTTGATAAGCCTCGTGTGCAGTTTGCTCCGACCGGTAACCTGTTGGGATCGCCCTGGCGATTTCGACAGTTTGGCGAGAGCGGGATTCATGTCAGTGAGCTGTTTCCGAATGTTGCTCAGCATGTCGACGATATCTGTTTCCTGAATTCTGTGCATGGAACAAACGCGGCTCACGGTGGCGCCGCATTGAAACTGCATACCGGCAGCGATGCGTTCGTGCGTCCTAGTATGGGAGCGTGGGTCAGTTACGGGCTGGGGACAGAGAATCGCAATCTGCCTTCGTTCGTGACGATCTGTCCGACACTGGCTCATGGTGGTGTTAACAACTGGGGCTCTGCTTTCCTGCCTGCTGAAAATCAGGGGATTCCTCTGGGAGTCGCCAGTCAGCCTGCAACGGCCGCCGCCGTGAAGTATATCGCCAACAAGAAGTGGTCCAGCTCTGCACAACGCATGCAGTTGGATCTACTGAAGCAGATGAATGAGCAGCACCTGTCTCAGTCGCCGCAGGAGTCGGCTCTGAATGCTCGTATTCAGTCGTATGAACTGGCATTTCGCATGCAGTCTGAGATGCCTCATTTGCAGGACATTTCGCAGGAGTCTGAGGATACTCAGAAATTGTACGGTCTTGATCAGCCGATCACCGAAAACTTTGCACGCCAGTGCCTGATGGCTCGACGGTTCTGTGAAGCCGGTGTTCGCTTCGTTCAGGTCACTCACAGTGATTCAAAAGTGCAATGGGATCAGCACGGGGATTTGCGAGCCGGCCACAGCAAGAACGCGTTGGAGGTTGATAAGCCGATTGCGGGTCTGTTGACCGACCTGAAACGGCGAGGATTATTGTCGGATACTCTGGTCATGTGGGGCGGTGAGTTTGGACGTACACCGACGGCTCAGGGGACGACCGATGGCCGCGATCATAATCCGGAAGGCTTCACGATGTGGATGGCCGGAGGCGGCGTAAAAGGCGGCCTGCGTTACGGAGCCACGGATGAGTATGGCTACTACGCGGTGGAGAAGCCGATGCATATTCACGATGTTCACGCCACGCTGTTGCATCTGCTGGGAATGGACCACAAGCGGCTGACATATCGCTACACCGGCCGAGATTTCCGGCTGACTGATGTGGCCGGGAATGTGCATGAAGGCGTGCTGGCGTGAGTTGCTGCGTGATCAGTGACCGTTGCCTATGAAGCGACCGCTCAGATCAGGAATTTGAGATTGCTGATGTGCGATTTCAAATTCCCCGTGAGGCCTGTGCGGCGTGCCGGTCTTGAGGTGAGACGATCCAGCGAGTTACTCAGTCCGCGTCGGATCAAGCCATCTTTGGGGGTTCTCTACTAACAGGTTGTGTTGTTGCGGCGTCTTTCCAGAGCAATGTTTTGATTACTTGCTGAGGCTGGAAATTGTGCTCTTGATGTCAATTGCAGCCGCGGTAAAATTTGGACATGACAACCATCGAAGAAATTCTTGCAGCCGTAAGAACTCTCCCAGCCGAAGAGCGAAGTCGATTAATTCCGCTTCTTTGGGATGAGTTGACAGATGAAGACCGCGTTGTACTTTCGCCGGATTGGAATTCCGAGATTCAACGACGGAGCGAAATGATTGAATCCGGCCTTATGGAAACTGAAGAATGGCAAAGTGTCCGAAAACGCGCTAGACGTGCAGCGGGGCTCTCCGAATGACTCGCGTTCGAGTTTGTTCGGCGGCGGCCAACGACTATACGGAGGCACTGTGCTGGTACGCAGAGCGTGATTCGGACGTTGCGTTGCAGTTTGAAGCAGAATTCGAGGGTGTGCTGGCACAGATTTCAGATGCCCCCGACCG
>CAIJTV010000600.1:0-2895 GCA_903823635.1 uncultured Planctomycetaceae bacterium | reverse complement strand
TGACTTCGCAGCACTGTAACCCGCTGAACTTCACCATCAGACGGCACAGCATGCGTGATAAACGGCACTGCACCGGAGACTACCGAAACATGTCATCTGCAAACGGATGCAGCGCTGCGACTCCACCGGATTTGGGGAGAGCATTCAGATAAAGCTCTGCCATCCGAAAGTCGTCATTTGTCGTGATCTTGATGTTCATATCCCATCCGTCGATGACATGAACCGGATGATTCATTTGTTCCACCAATGACGCCTCATCTGTGACGGATGACAGGTCGCGACACACCGCAAAAGCCTTCTCGAGCAGGCTGCGCTCGAAGACCTGCGGGGTCTGAGCCTGCACCAGATTTGTGCGATCGACAGTCGACTCGATCATGCCATCTGCCTTGATTTTCTTTACGGTGCTGCTGATACGCAATCCGGGAATCGCGGCCTGATGAATCTGCGCGGCCGCAAATATCTGATCGATCCACCTGGCTGTCAGCAAAGGTCTCGCGGCATCATGGACGGCAATGAAATCGGCTGGCTCTGTAATGGCACTGATTCCATTCCGGACGCTTTCTGCTCGCGAAGCCCCACCGGCAACAACCGTGATATCCATGAATGCGAGGTTTGGTTTAAACGTCTCCCGAAACCACTCCATATCGTCCGGGGACACGACCAGAATCGTCTGGCAAACATCCGGCCGGCCCTGAAAATATTCGGCCGTACGAACCCACACCGGCCGACCTTTCAATTCCACGAACGGCTTCTTGCGCTGAAAGCCCGACATCCGAGTACTCTTGCCGGCCGCAGGCAAAATAACAGCAAATCGAGCCATGAAAAAATGCTCCTCTGAATGAGCGGCATTGCTCTCCTGCGGAAACTGCAGGCGGTCGCCGCTGAATCGTGTTGGACGCTAACTGGACATCGCCAAACTCTGATCAGCACATGTTGGTTAGCAGGTTGTTGGTTGTCCCTGATCTTGTTTTGGGGGAACGCTGATCCAAACCAGAAGCGCCAGCAAGGATTTCGTTCCTTTTCGCGAGCTGGCGTTTCGGGTTAGTATTCAATCAAAGTATAGGAAAGACTGAAATCGCTTCCCATGTTGATTGGGGTCGACATGAACAAAACCGGGCGGACGAGAATTGGCAACCGTAGCGCGTCGCCTGATGAATCAAAGCCAGGAACCGACGGCTGCTCAAAACTGAGTTCTCTGGTATCCTTTTCCACGACTCAATGAAACGAACCGCGTTCTTCGTTGCTACTGCCTTCTCTTTTTCTGAACCGTGAATCATGCCAGCCGTATTCGAATATCATCATCAGGTCACTCCCGAAGAGATTGACGGTGTCGGCCACGTGAACAACATCGAGTATCTTCGCTGGCTTCAGCACGCGGCGATCGCTCATTCGTCAGCACAAGGCTGGTCGGCTCGAGCCTATCACGAACTGGGGCAGGGCTGGGTTGTGAGATCTCATTACATTGAATACCTCGTTCCGGCATTCCTTGATGACAAAATCGTGGTTCGTACATGGGTTGCGGACATGAAACGAGTCACCTCAATGCGCCGTTATGAGATCCATCGGACTCACGATGGAAAGCAATTGGCTCTCGCACATACCAACTGGGCTTTCGTCAAGTTCGCAACGCTGCAACCCTGTCGGGTACCAGCGGACGTCATCAACGCTTTTGAGATTGTGCCGGATCAGGCATAAACAGCGCCGGAACAGCGTTCCTAGAACGAACTATGACGCTTGCAGTGATCCTGAAACCTTCCACCAATCACAACTCATGACGGCCGGATTTCGTATTCCCTTTGCGTGATCGGCAGATTCGGCTTGTCATTCACACGGCCTTCAGGGGCACAAGGCAATTCCTGCTGGAACAGGGATGGGAATGAAAAAACGTCCTCGGACGGCTCTTGTTCAATTCTTCACGCACTGATACTTCTCTCATGTCAACGACAGATTCTATTACAGCTGAGCAGGAAACCAGAGCTGCTTCAGGAGCAATCCTGAGCCGCAATGAACGAGGATTACTGCTTCTGCTGGCGGTTGGAATCATGTCGGTGATGGCAATCGCAATATGGCTGACTCCTGATCCGAGAGGATTCGGGACTCATCTGCAGTTGGGATTACCGGAATGTGGATTTCGCACTGCAACAGGAATCAACTGTCCGCACTGTGGAATGACGACCAGTTTTGCCTGGTTTGTGCGAGGTCAATGGCGTCGCTCGTTTCAGGTGAATCCTGCTGGCTTGATGCTGGCGATATCGTTGTTGGTTTTGTGTCCGTGGTTCCTCGCAGTGGCCTTTCGAGGTCGCTGGATTGGGATTCGGTCGCCGGGATTGTTTTTTGTTTATAGCTTTGCAGGATGGGTACTCTTGTCCCTGATCCTGTGGTTACTTCGACCGGCATGACGCCGAATGAAGTCAATGTTCAATGGAGTGAACTGTCGTGCGAAACATCTTTTCCACAATCCGAATGACTCGGCGGCCCAGGCTGCAACTTGTCGTCGCACTGTGTCTGCTGATGTTCGTTCCGGGTTGCTCTCTGGGCATTATGGCTGGCAAGATGTTCTTCGGTGATCCGAAGATGAAGTCACAGTTTCGCGGAGCGACCGGCGTTGATCTGACCAAGGGTGAAGAGTCTCTGCTGATTGTCTGCACGGCTCCCCATGGGATTCTCGCGCGACATCCTTCGATCCAGATTGATATCGTGGATCGCATGACTCGCCATCTGGATACTCGAAAAATCAAAGTCATCTCCTCCGACGACGTCGCGACGTGGTTCGATGATCACGGCGAGTGGGGAGATTTTTCAGAGCTGGCAGATGAATTTGATGCCGACTTCATCATGCATATCGAAATCGAAGGGTTTAGCTGCGAGGTTGAGGATAGCCCAAACCTGCTTCAG
>CAIJTV010000599.1:0-3164 GCA_903823635.1 uncultured Planctomycetaceae bacterium | reverse complement strand
GACCAAAGAAGTGATGTGTTCGAGGACAATAGACGGTTGTGATATTGCGATGGCGAGAAAGAAAGCTGACGTCGTCATCGGTGAAGTAGTTGCCATGAACGGCCAGCACTTTGGGCGCAGAGCTGAGTGCCTTCAGCAGATCGAGAATGCAGCGGCCCCCGGGAAACAGCTTTGGATCGAACAAGCCCATCGATGAGAGAAACGTCTGAAATCGCCCGGTCCCGGATTCCAGTAATTCCAGTTCGTCAGTTGTTTCTGCTAAATGCATGGCCAGCGGAACCTGGTGCTTGTTGGCGAGAGCCACGGTTTGTTCCAGCAGATCGGGATGGACAGTGTACGGAGCATGTGGGCTGAGTGCTCTGTGGACTCCAGCAACAGGAACAGCCGTCAGAAAACTTTCCGCGAGTTCGAGTTGTTGTTGAACTCGTGCGGTGCCAAGCCCTATCAGTTCTCGAAATGCAACGCACGACGTTTGTTGATTCGGCAACTGTTGATTCGACAACAGCGAAACATTGTCATTGGTTGAGATCTCCCCGATCAGCCCGATCCCGAAGTCTACTGATTCGGCGAATCCGTTTCGGATGGATTCCGCCTGCGTCGCACCATTGCTGCCACGCCACTTCATCAGCGATTGAATCCAGCTCTGAAACGGAAGAGCTGGTTCAAGTGGTTCGGTCAGTGCTGAGAACTCCAGGTGCGTGTGAGCATTCACAAGTGGAGGGATCAGTACAACGGGGAGGACATTTGTCAGTTCACTCGTCGAACATGGTCGGATATCGAGAAGTGTTCCCCCTTGTTCCCGAACGCAAACGTTTTGGAGAGCCGCTTCTTCCGGATTCAGAAGCCAACGCACGCGAAGCAGGCGTTCCCCTCCCTGACGTGAAATCCATTCGTCTCTCCAACGCTGGATTTCCGTCGTTAGTTTAGGCTGCGAACGGTGCAAACTGGACATCTTGGAAATCAGTTCTGAACCCAATAGACAATCAGATCATCGGCGCGAGACGTTTGACCAGTTGAAGTGGCAAGCCCCACGGATCGCGTAACATTGCAAATGTGTCACCCGTTGGCAGAGTATGAACGTCTGCCACAATCGAAGCTCCCGCAGAAACCAGGCGTTTTACATCCGCCGGGAGATCGGCTGACAGGAAAGCAAGATGCAGAGCGGGTGGCTGGACGTTTGGAAAGTCCAGCTTTGGTGCATCAGGATTTCCATAAACTTCCAGCATAACGGTACCGCTGTCGTCGGCCAGAAAGTGAACGTATGGCGGTTCGATAATTCGGCGTTTCACGGTCAAGCCAAGATGCTCAACATACCACCGAGCAAAGGTCAGCGGGTCAGAAACGTTGAACGCAAGATGCTCAATCTTCATGTCAAACCTGTAAGCGAATTGTTGGAACTTGCAGCAATAAACTCAGCATCGTCAGCAAAACGAATAGTCCTGAGCGATTGTAAGGCATCCGAAAAGCAGCGTCGATCATGCAGATTCAAACGGTCACCGTCCGAGAAAACTCCAGTCTCCCACGTGCATGAGTTCAGACTGAATCGGTGATTGGCTCAAATCTGCCAGTCTGTGAACCATGGATACGGACTTGTTGAGATCACTGCGGAAAAATCAGCCAGCCCCGACGGATCTTTATTGCGGTTCTGCGTTTGGACCGTGTCGAATTCCAGTCCGCAGTTCTGTCAGGCTTCGCCGCGATGGCAAATCTGTTCGAAATCGTATTTGTTCGAATTTGGTGGACCTATGACGCTGATGAACCGTTTGGATTCTCTGCCTGTTACCATTGGTTGAACATTCTGGAAGGGCTGGTGTGGATGGTCTTCTCTGCATTGGTGCTTATGAGATTCCTGCGGCACCGCCGGTCACCAATCGAACTTTGCTACATTGCACTCTTTGCTTCGTTTGGGGCGTCGGACCTTGTTGAGGCCTGGCAGCAGTCGTCATGGTTGATTTGGCTCAAACTGTTCAATTTGTGCGGGCTCGCGTGGACGCGGGCACGCGTGATGCACCGCCATTATCCGGAGGCACGCGTTTACTAACCGATTCTGTTTTCTGCTTTATGTCTTCGGGGAACAGATCCTGTTTTGCAGCTGTCAACAGGCTTCAGTGTTGAAAACGCGCCGGCGTTGTTTGACTTTGGCGGGTTTGGAGCGAACATTCGGGTTTGGTAAGTCTTGCTGAGTTCTCTGAGAGATTCGAGGATGTCCTTGTTTGACGAGTTTGAGCAGTTTCAGCGTTTCAAGAACGCTTGGAGTTCCGTTCGTATCGAGCGATCGGCGGAGTATGGATTGTTCACATTCGGAGATTCCGAACTGCCCTATTATCTGGTGACATCAACTGACGACGATGATCGGCTGGTGAAGGTTCGCAAAGGCAAGGTGACGATCAGCCGAGCGAGAATCATTACTCCTGACAGCATGCATCCGGATTTGCGAGATTTCTTCGAAGAGCAAGAAGATACCGGTCTCATCAGTTTTCTGATGTCCCGTACCGCTGCGTTCTCCAATCTGAAGCTTGCGAATGAATCAGGTCCCGATCGAATTGTGACGGATACCGTCGAAGAGGCGGTGGCAAGGCTGAACAAGCAATTGGACGCGGAAGAAGAAAATCAAGTTGGGATTCTGTCAGCGCCTGCCGAGTTGGGACGCTTTGCTGTGTTCAGGTATGCTTCCGAAAAAGTGCTCTCCAGCGCACCGGATAACATTCAGGAGATGCGAGAGCGCGGCCTGTTACCCTGAGGTGATCAGAAATAATTGATCCCGGAGAAATGAGAGCGAACCTGCACGAACGCTTCCAGTAGTTTCGTAGGTGATTGCGGCTGAGAAACGACCAGAGCGACTCGGTCTGCTGTTAGGCGCACTTGTCCCGGGATACCTTTCAGGGACACATGACACCATGTCGTGTTACGATCGTAATCCAGAGTCACCGTCTCCAGACCTCGGTCTTCAATCTGATCGATGAAGTCAGCCAGATCGATGGCCGCTGGAGGCAGGAGTTCCACCGTGTCGAACAGGTTCCCGAACACGGAAGAGAATGCCGAAGAAAAGATCTGAGCTGGCGAACGAAATTCTGCGACTTGCCGACGCCAGAGAACCTCGGAAGGATCGTCGGGAGCAATCGAGGCGATGATCTGATAGTCGAACCACGGCGTCGAAATCATTG
>CAIJTV010000598.1:0-2567 GCA_903823635.1 uncultured Planctomycetaceae bacterium | reverse complement strand
GCAGGATCCGAAAAGATCCTGCGGTCGTCATCGCGTAGAAAATGGCTTCCGGTGATCGCCTGCAATTCGCTGTCGGAGTAACCGCAGTGAATGATCATCTGAGTGACTCCCGGCTTCAGATTTCTAATCGTGTCCAGGTACCGCTTTTGACGAGCGTCGTGGTCTTTTCCGTCATAAAACTGATACAGGTAATCAATCGGCGGCAGACCTTTCGCCTCCAGTTGCTCGATGTATTCGCCATTGCGTCGCACCAGATCCGGATAGCCAGCCGCCAACGCCGGATCGATATTTCGGATAATCATCACGGGCAAGTTGTATTCGACGCCCAGCCGCACATAAATGTCCAGCATATCCGCGGTTGAGACCACAGTTCCCATATGGGTATCCAGGTGGCTCAGGCGAATTCCGGCCGCGAGGGCTCGATCGATCTGAGCTCGCAACTCAATTTCCACTTCCGCCGGGCGAGCCTTCGCGATGACTTCTTCTTTAGAACTGAAGAGATAGCCATCTTTGTCGACCAGCGTCGGGACTTTATCGCGTCCGGCCACGGAGCCCCACCGATAAGACCCGAATTCCGAATTCAGCGTCAGGTGAATTCCGAAGTCTTTCTCCGGATGCTGGCGAGCCCACTCGGCGAACTCGGGAAACCACGGGCAGGGAACCATAATACTGCAGGAGGAAACAAAACCCTTCTCCATCGAATCGATGGTCGCACGATTCACGGAATGACTCATCGCTGCATCATCAGAGTGAATGATGAGATAGCGTTTCGAATCGTCTGTTTTATTGGTCACGGATGGTTCATCGCTGATCGCCGTGAGTCTCTGTCCACAAAGATTTAACAGGAACAGCACCGCGATACTCGTGGTTTGTACCAAGGTCATTTTCTGCACGTCTGGATCAACTCCGAAAAATAGATCATTCTGGAAACAGTTGAGTCCGGATGTTGCAGAACCGGACGCTGATATCAAGCGACGTCAATTAGCCGCTTCGTCGAATTCGGATTAATCGAGCAGTACGAATCTCTGGTCCGCTGGGCTGGACGGTTGAACTTTCAAGTCAAGGTGCGGTCTCCAGGATTGCCCCCGGCATCAAATGCCGAAGTGCGATGTCGATTCATACTGAATGGGATCGCTTCAGCAAATATTGCCGTCTGCCGTGCGTTGGAACGTTAACAATCACTTAGGGGAATGTTGAGCACCAGACCCTGATGCCGATAACGATACTAACGCTTGGCCGCGCTGTTTCTCCGGCGAAGTGTCGTCAATGCTAAGGATCATGTCATGTGCGGTATCGTCGGATATGTGGGCTATCGGCCTGTTGCGGAATTGCTGCTGGAAGGCCTGCATCGCCTCGAATACCGTGGGTATGACAGTGCCGGGATCGCGGTTCAATATGGGAATACGATTGATGTCCGCAAAAAAGCGGGGCGTGTTTCCGAACTGGCCGGCCTGTTGAAGGCTCAACCCCTGGTCGGCCAGATCGGCATCGGACATACGCGTTGGGCGACTCACGGAGCTACCACCGATCAAAATTCTCACCCGCATGTTGGCGCCAACGGCGAAGTCGTGATTGTTCACAACGGCGTTATTGAGAACTACGACATACTCCGCAGGCAACTACAGACACTGGGTTACGTGTTTCGTTCGGAAACCGATAGCGAGGTCGTCGCACATCTTCTGGCTCACAATCTGGATGAACAGGCACGCCTGCATGGCTCGCCGGAGGACCTGGATGTCTGTCTGAAGGCCGTCGAAGCGACACTGAATCTGCTGAAGGGGGGGAATCCTCTTTCGAGATCTCCCGGACACCGTGATCGCGGCACGCTGCGGAAGTCCACTGGTCATCGGCGTTGGCAAGGATGAATACTTTCTCGCGAGCGACGCGAGTCCACTCGTCGGATACACCAAAGAAGTTGTCTACTTGTCCGACAACGAAGTGGCGGTGTTGCGAGCCGATGCACTGCGAATCGATCATCGCAGCAATGGCAGTGTGAACGTCAGCGTGAAGACGTTGGAGCAGGTGGCGTCTGACACAGATCTCGGGCAGTTTGAACACTACATGCTGAAAGAGATCTACGAACAGCCAACAACCATCGAGAATGCTCTTCGTGGTCGCCTCGACAATGAAGAAGCCACCGCAGTGATTGGCGGATTGAACCTCTCTGCCAAGGATCTGCGACGAATCGACCGAATCGTCCTGACGGCCTGTGGAACCAGTTGGCACTCCGGACTGGTCGGTGAATATGTTCTGGAAGAATTCGCGAGGATGCCTACGGAGGTCGAGTATGCCAGCGAACTGCGTTATCGCAATCCGCCAATGAGCGATCGAACTCTTGTCTTCGCGATTACTCAAAGTGGCGAAACCGCGGATACCTTAGCCGCCATGCGTGAATGTAAACGCAAGGGCCACCCAACGCTGGCCATCTGCAACGTCGTCGGTTCAAGTATTGCGCGAGAGGCCGATGGCGGGATCTATCTCCACGCAGGGCCGGAAATCGGAGTCGCTTCCACGAAGGCGTTTACGTCTCAGGTAACCGTGCTCACGCTGTTGGCGCTGTATTTGGG
>CAIJTV010000597.1:0-3948 GCA_903823635.1 uncultured Planctomycetaceae bacterium | reverse complement strand
AGACCCTGATAACCATTGCGAAACCCAGAGATTTTTCTGACGCCATAGCGAAACGTCAGTTCCATCACGAGGGCGCGGATGACGTCATTGAATCCTGGGCAGAGTCCGCCGCAGGTGACGACTCCAGCATGCGTCTTTGAAGGATCAAAGTAGATTTTCTTCCGTGGGCCGGCTGGTTCAAAGCCTGGAAGCTCGTTCGTCGGGACGCCGCGTTCGATGGCCATTGAGGCGATATCGTCGAAAAGCACTCGATCCGACTCATCGACATTGTTGATGGATTGTTTTCGCGCCGCGAGTAATGGTGCCAGCGGCGAATCGACGCGGCACACACCGAGTGACTTCACCACAAAGTCGGCTGATTCCACCATGTTCGGAGTTCCAGTTCAAAAACAGGAGTTGATCATGCTGTACCGGCTGGTGTTCGGGGCACGAAGCATTTTTCACGCACCGCGATTCTCAGCCGAGTGGTTGCACGGATAGGATTCCGCGCCGAAGTTGATCAACCTCGATTAGAGAATGAGCACAGGCTTCGAAAGTCACGGCAAAATTCCATGACTTTCACCGTGCTGCACAGCGTGTGCCGAAACGAGCGGAGCCTCGACTTCGTGAGGCTCCATTTGCGCGTTATTGATTTTTGATCAGACGCGATTTTCTGTGGATAGAAAGTGTGGGGAGTGCGCGGGGATTGCAAGACAGTTAGCAATGGAATGCAACCGAACGGTTGGCAGTTGGTGCTGAATCGATTAGCGTTTGCTGTTACCTGACCCTGAAAGCCCGGATGTTATGTCCTCGCAACGTTGATTGAACCTGGTCGCTGCCGTCCGAGGTTTGTTACTCGTTGTTTGGCAGTACACCATGGCCTCCCGCCTTTTCACACCTCGCTTTGTGAACATCCAGAAAACGGAGACCTGCACATGGTACGATTGCTCTGTTGCATCGCTGCGATGATGTTTTGTTCGGTTCAGGCCGAAGACTGGCCTCAGTTTCGGGGACCAAACTGTTCCGGAGTTTCAACGGCGCAGGGGCCGCTGCCAGATAAGTTCTCTTCTACAGAGCATGTCAAATGGGTGGCGAAGCTTGGCGATGGCATCGGCTGTCCGGTTATTGCTTCGGGACGAGTGTTCACTTCGGCGATGGTCGATGAGAAAACAGTTGGACTTTATGCCTTTGATGCCGTGTCAGGAGAGCAGCTTTGGATGCGATCATGGCCCGTTGGAGATGTGGACGAGATCCATCTGACCAACAGTCATGCGTATACAACGCCTGCTGCAGACGCTGATCGTGTTTACTTTTACTTTACGACGTTGGGCATGGTCAGCGTTGATGCCAAAACGGGTGCCGATGTCTGGCAACAGACTCTGCCGGTTCCCTATTTCGTATTCAAGTGGGGCGCTGGGATGTCGCCGGTTCTGCACGATGGTGTTGTCTATTTTGTGCAGGATGATGATCTGCACCCGGCGATGTATGCCTTCGATTCAAAGACCGGGACAGTTCTCTGGAAGGACGATCGCAATGACATGGCGGTCAACTATTCTCATCCCGTGATCTGTCATACCGATCATGGAGACGAGGTCGTCGTTGCCGGTACCGGACTGCTTGTTGGCTATCATCCTCGTACGGGTGAGCGACTCTGGCAGGCTCGCACTTTGCTGCGGAACATCAAGACGACTCCTGTCTGTCATGATGGTGTGATTTATATCTCGCTGCAGAGCAAGGGCATTGCCAGTCAGTGGCTGGCATCGATCGATCAGGCCGAGACCGGTAACAGCGATAACAAAATCACCAAAGACGAGGTGCAAGCCTTCTTCGGGAAGAGACCGGTTCCAGAGGCCTTTTACAAGAAGACATTCGATCGAGGCGACACTGATAAAGATGGTGATCTTGAAGGCGAAGAATTGGATGTCGCATTCCTTGCTCCGAATAACCGGGCCGGCGCGTCGTTTAGTTCAGAGACCCCGGCCGATGAATTTGTGATGGCGGTGAAAGGTGGCGGACGTGGTGATGTGACCGCGACTCATTTGCTCTGGAAGCATTCCACGAAGCATACCGATCACATTGTCTCGCCACTTGTCGTGAATAATCGAATGCTGCTGGTCAAGGAAGGTGGAATCGCGACCTGTTTTGACACCGCAGAAGGCAAGTCTGTCTTTGGGCCTGCTCGGATCAACAATGCTGCGAATTATTTCGCGTCGCCGGTGTATGGCGACGGGAAGATTTACATCGCCAGTGAGAACGGCAGCATTGTAGTGTTGCAGGATGCTCCGGAACTGAAGATCCTTGCCGTGAATGACATGGGCGATCCCGTTCTGGGATCACCTGCCATTGCTGATGGTGCATTGTTCGTGCGAACACGAAAACAACTGTTGCGGATCCAGTAGGTTGGGCGTGTTCCGGGCGACTGTTTTCGAAGTCTAATTGATACCCGTAAATTCGTTCGTCCTCAACTCGTTTGCAATAGATAGCCCCGGCGTCGGGGATCACTGTTCCGGATTTGTTGCCGGAGCTGTCCACAATGACTCTTGAAATAGAAATCGGCGTAACGGAAGTCTCATGAGAAAAAGTAAGACGCTCGCCAAGATTCGTCGGAACGAACCTGTTCGCATGTGTTGCCTTGGGCACTACATCCCGGCCTTTATCAAGCAGGCTGCCCATTTCGGTTTTGACTGCATCTGGCTGGATCTGGAGCATCGCAGCATGCCTGATCGCGATGTCCAGAACCTTCTGACGCATTCGCATCTGCACGATATCGACATCATGCTGCGTCCGCCAACGCTCGAAAAGACGCGGCTCTATCGATATCTGGAAGACGGAGCGACCGGGCTCATGATTCCTCTTGTCAACACCGCAGAGAAAGCTCGGATGCTTGTCGATGCTGTCAAGTTTCCTCCGATCGGTGATCGAGGTCTTGATGGAGCGGGACTCGATGCCGATTACATGGTTGATGGTGCTGACGTCTTTACGTCGGAAGCGAACCGGGAGACATTTCTGGTCGTTCAGATTGAGACTTTGGAAGCCGTCAACAACATTGAAGAGATCGCTGCTGTTCCAGGTCTGGACGGTGTGTTTATCGGTCCCGGTGACCTCGGGCTTCGACTTAAGCTTAGCGACGGTTCGATGACCATGGAGAAGTGCTTCGAGAAGGTTGCTGCCGCCTGCAGCAAGAACGGCAAGGCCTGGGGCGCGCCGGCTGGAACTCCTGAGATCCTGAAGCAGCGACATCGTCAGGGCGGACAATTGATGAATCATGGGGGCGAGTTTGGTGCGATCATGAGAATGCTGCAGGAATGCTCTGCAGCGTTTGATGCGGCCGAATAGCATCCAAATAACATTGTTGTTCGCCTGCTCAGGAAGTGTCATGAAACTTCAGAACAAAGTTGCACTCATTACCGGTGCTGGCCGAGGAATCGGCAAAGGGTGTGCGATCCAGTTGGCGATGAACGGTGCGGAGGTTGTCATCAACGATCGCCCCGGCAGCACTGATTTGCAGACGACTGTTGATGAGATTCGTGGGCTAGGAGGCGTTTGCCATCCGATCGCAGCAGACGTGTTTTCGCGAGCGGGCTGTGAAGACTTGTTTAGTCAGATGATGTCAGCAGTGGGACGCGTTGACATTCTGATCAGCAATCCCGCGTATAGTCGTCGAGGAGCCTTTCTGGATTATACTCCCGAAGATTTCGAACGTACGATTCAGGGCACGCTGACCAGTGGATTTCATATGAGTCAATTGGTCAGTCGGCAAATGGTGGCCCAGGGAAATGGCGGCAAGATCGTGTTCATCTCCAGCGTTCAGGCGGAAATGCCCATCGGCCTCTGCGTGGCTTATGGTGCGGCGAAAGCCGGGCTGAATCATATGATGAGATCCATCGCGGTGGAGCTCTGCTCGCATCGCATCAACGTTAACGCTATTGAGCCCGGATGGATCGACACGCCGGGTGAGCATGTGACTTT
>CAIJTV010000596.1:0-1692 GCA_903823635.1 uncultured Planctomycetaceae bacterium | reverse complement strand
TTGCCGGTCTACGTCCTCATGATCTATACGTTCATTCCGGACACGCAATTTTTCGGCGGATGGTTATCGCTGCAGGCATTGGTCCTGTTTGGCATGAGCACACTCGGGCTGGTGGTCGCAATTCCTGTCGCCATAATTTTGCGACGAACGTTGTTTCGCGGTGAACCCTCTCCGTTTCTCCTGGAGCTGCCGGATTATCGCGTGCCTTCAATACGCGTGGTACTGGAACGAGTCTGGGAGAGCGGTCAGTCGTTTGTGGCTCGTGCCGGCACCTTGATTTTTGCAACCAGTGTTCTGGTCTGGGCCGGTGGATCATTTCCTGGTGATCAACGCGAACGATATGAATTGACGGCCAAACTTGAAGCCCTTGAAGCGTCTGGAGCCGATCCCGAAAGTGAAGAAATTACCGGGCTGACAGAAAAATTGAATCAGGTGAACGGCGATCTTCTGCGAGGCAGTGTGCTCGGGCGGATCGGTCAGTCCATCGAGCCGATCTTTAAGCCACTGGGCTGGGACTGGCGCATTGGTGTCGGCGTTCTGGCGTCGTTTCCGGCACGAGAAGTTGTGATCGCGACACTCGGTACAATTTACAGTCTCGGAGGCGACGTGAGTGAAGAGGACGAAGGGCTGCGAGGAACCCTGATGGCTGCGACCTGGCCGGATGGATCTCCTGTGTTCTCCATTCCGGTGGCCTTGTCGATCATGGTTTTCTTTGCACTTTGCGCACAGTGTGTGTCAACGCTGATGGTGATTCGTCGCGAAACCAACAGCTGGCGCTGGCCGGTGTTTTCTTTTGTTTACATGACGGCTCTGGCGTGGATCGGTGCTTTCCTGACATATCAAATTGGTAGCAGGATGTAGTCCCATGGATGCTCAGACGTTGGCAACTTCGGTCATGGTGTTGGTCGCAATTGCGATCTTCTGGCGTCGATTCCAGCAGACGTTTTTGAAGTCATCGGCTTCCGGATGCGGATCGTGTACTGGCTGCTCAGGAGGAAACTCGGCGGCGGCGATCAAGGTGACGCCGCTGGTGCAACTCGGGATGTCTTTGCCAGAGAAACACGCGAAAAAGCCGTAGGTTGTGCCTGCGTTTACTTAAGCTCACTTGTAACCCCCTGCAAACAAAGCTGAACATGGTGATTGGCTCCGCTCGGCAAATCTCGTGTTCAGATTCTCGGCAAACGCCTTTCTAATGCCGGGAGTCGTCTGCAAATGAGAATCCCCGCAGGAACAGTTTGTTACAGGGATGCGAATGGTCATAGTGACAACAACAACCTGTCGCAATCTCCCGGCGAAGTGTGTTGTGATTCCTGATTGATTCAAGCCGAGATCCACCGGTATGGCCACCCACATCATCTTTCAATGTCCAGCTTGTCAGCACAGACGCGTTACGAGTCCGAAACCTGCTGACGGTCCGGTCAAGTGCGACGAATGCCAGTGGGGGCGAAACGAAGGAGTCGGCGATTTCTCGGAAGGCCATTTGTGCCGTTGTCGGATCTGCGGATGCGAGGATTTATCGCGTCAGAAAGATTTTCCGCCGGCGATGGGTTTGGCACTTGTAGCGACTGCAGCCATTCTTAGCTGTATCGCCTACGCAAATTATCAACCGCTCCTGGCACTGGCGATTCTGATGGTGGCTGCGTTGATTGATATGTTACTTTACACGTTTATGGGCGACATGCTGGTTTGCTA
>CAIJTV010000595.1:0-5572 GCA_903823635.1 uncultured Planctomycetaceae bacterium | reverse complement strand
GGGCATGAGCCGGCGCCACAGTGTTTGATTCTCTTCACGAAGGCGAGTATTCAACTGACTGCGGGCCTGCCAGTATCGGGCCAACGCGGATTGATGTTGTTTCTGTTGTTCGGCCGTTGCACGAGGAACATTACCCGCTCGGACTGTTTCACGAGCCGATTCCCGGGCCTGTTTTCGCAACGCCGATTCGCGGGCGACCTGCTGTTTCTTCCAGTCTTCGTATCCGGCCTTATCGCGAGAAGTGAACGTCAGATCATTAATCACAACATCATGCAGCGCGCTGATGGCTTCTCGAAAGCGAATGGGATCGGCGAGGCAGGCGTTGAATTCGACTTTGTCGCGAGCCAGATTGGGGGCGAGGTCAAGAATTCGTTCTCCGCCGGACAGCAGTTTCAAATGACTGCGTCCTGCATAACTCATGCTGACGTCCACGGGGACACCTCATCCATTTTCCGGCGATTCAATGCAACAGAAGATGTGTATATATATGGTGTCAGAACGGTGGATCAAGCGACAGCCGGTTCTGAAGTGAACAATGAGATTTGTGCAACGAGATTGGGTAAAGCGAGTTTAAGCTGAACAAGGCGTGGCATCAGGACGCCGAAGTTTTCCGAGTATCAACGCAGAAACGGCGATGAATCAGGAAGTGATTCATCGCCGTTCTGTTGTTTTTCCAACGGTTCCACCCTGTTGCTGATCCATTCTGGTGGAACCGCTGTTTCGGGTGTACATCCCGTTGAGCGTGTTCCCCAAGTGAGTTTCCTCACGATCCTCAGCATCGTCGGGGCGGAAGGCTGGGCTATTAACCGTGACTCAGGCTAATCTGCCGGCGTCCACTTGAACTCCTCAATCCGCACGATCGAAACTTTCAGGGACGGTAGAGAGCGAATCACGACGTTCGCTCTCTTTCACCGTCAGACTCTGAAAATCACGTTGGCTAATCACCGCACCTTACGCCAACCTGATCTCAGTTACAGCCACCGCATGGTGCTGCACAGGTTGGGTCGCAAGCTGCTGGTGCACAGCAAGAAGCTTCGACTGGAGCACAGCAGGTTGGCTCGCAGCAGCTGTCGCCGCAAGATGAACCGCAGCCCAGCTTAGGGAACTTCAGCTTTGGCAGGCGGAACTTTGGGCACTTGAACTTAGGCATCTTGAACTTAGGCATCTTGAAGCAAGAATCGCCACAACCATTTCCACAACCGCAACCGTCGTTGCAGCAATCAGCTGGTGCACAGCAAGTTGCTTCAACTGGAGCACAACCACTGCCACAAGCAGCTGGAGCACAGCAGCTGGCTTCTACTGGAGCACAGCAAGTTGGCTCGCAAGCTGTTCCGCAAGCGGCTGGAGCACAGCAAGTTGCTTCAGCTGGAGCACAACCATTGCCACAAGCCGCTGGAGCACAGCAGCTGGCTTCAACTGGAGCACAGCATGAAGCTTCAACTGGAGCACAGCACGTTGGCTCAACGCTGCAACCGCAGCCGTGATTGCTCTTGAAACATCCGAACAGCCCAGCCTGAGCGCTGCTAGCCATTGAACACACTACCAGAGCCGCAAACAATTTCATCGCCTTCATCTCAATTCTCCTACACATCGTTCTTGCTGAGTGAGCCTCGGAAACACCTTGAATGCACACGCCGCATTCAGAATTTCTGGTGAGTCTTTGACTCGCTCTCTTGGGTAACACTGCCAATGTTTTCGGACTACAAAGAATGGGCGGTCGAGGCAAAGCGCAACGATTGCCGGTCAGTCTGCGTTCTGCGCGCGGATGTGACGGCTGTACCGATTATGCAGTCAGCGGCCCCAGACCGGCTCTCGCGCTAGTCGGCCGAACTGGCATAACCCCTTTGTTTTCTGTAATCCGATCCCCAGTCGCAGTGGGTCTGGCAGAGTGAAGCCAGTCCGGCGTCGTTCCCGAATCGATTGGCAAAATGGCGCGGAGCGGGGTATGCTGTGGTGAACTGAACATGGTGGAAGGGAAGCCAACCATGGTGAATCGCCTCCCACAATTCCTGCCGCTGAATCTCAATGCCTCCGACTTCCCCTTCTGCAGAGCAAACGGCACGCGCCATCGCCGACGTCGATTTCACGGTTGCGTTTCGTCATCGGCTGCGATTCACGCACGATGTGCTTGGTGCTGATTCCGAAGTGCTGATAAGATTGCTGGAGTCTTCAGAGGGCCGCATCCCGCGAGTTCAGTTCTGGCTGGATGAGCATGTCGCGAATGCAAATCCGGACCTTCGGCAGCGACTCCACTCGATCGCTCGGCGCAACACGGACAAGTTTCAGGTGGTCGGGAATGTTCAAATTGTTCCCGGTGGCGAAGCCGTCAAGAACGATGTGCATATCCTGGAACGAATGCTCAAGGTGTTTCACGAAGCCGATCTGGATCGGCGAAGTTACGTCGTCGTTATTGGGGGCGGCGCGGTTTTGGATGCGGTGGGTTTTGCGGCCGCAATCGCTCATCGCGGCCTGCGGCTGATTCGTATTCCCACGACCACACTGGCTCAGGCCGATTCGGGGATTGGCGTTAAGAACAGCGTCAATCTTTTTGAAAAGAAGAATTGGCTTGGGTCTTTCGCTGTTCCCTGGGGAGTCATAAACGACCGTTCGCTGCTGACGACGCTCAGCGATCGCGACTTCCGTTGCGGGTTTTCAGAAGCCGTCAAAGTGTCCCTTCTGAAGGATCCTGACTTCTTTGAGCGAATCCTGAGCAATGCAGATGCGATTGTGGCTCGAGGCGATGCCTGCTGGTCCGTGATTCAGGATTCGGCGAACTGGCACCTGAAACATATCACAGCCGGGGGCGATCCCTTTGAGATGCTTGAAGCTCGACCATTGGATTTTGGGCACTGGTCCGCTCATAAACTGGAAGCTATGAGCCATTTTGAGTTACGGCATGGCGAAGCGGTGGCGATCGGTGTGGCAGTTGACACGGTCTATTCGAGTCTTGTTCATGGCCTTCCCGAATCCGAGGCGGATCGTGTCCTGCAATCGCTGGAGCGACTTAAACTGCTGAATGATCACCCCACTTTGAGGCGAACGGACGAGCTTTTTCAGGGATTGGAAGAGTTCCGGCAGCATCTGGGAGGACGGCTGACCGTCACAATGCTCTCCGAGATTGGGCGGCCGATTGATGTTCATGAGGTCGACCGGGCTCGTATGAAAGAGGCGATTCAGCTTGTGGTTGACCGCGTGGGCTCGATTTCCGGGGGATCAGCCAAACAATAACCGGCTCGAACGTTCAAACGATCTTTTCTTCATCAAGGGTGGATTCCCGGACGGAACCCTGCTATTCTCCCCCGCTTCAAAGTCCCGGATTTCGCGCGTCGAAAGGATGTTTTGACGTGTTCCGGATAAATTTCTGATTCACATTGAGCCGTCGTTTTCCTGACGTCGTCGGGAAAAGCGAAGGTTCTCCAGTCCGCGTGTTTGGCAGGAAAAATGGCTAAGAGTCGTCTCTCAATGCGTCGCGAGGTTGAAGCTGCGGAAGCCGCAGAAGCTGAAACCGGCGTCAAGAAAAAGGCATCTCGCAAGACTTCTGAAGAGAAGGGCGAGGGTACCCCAAAGAAACGAGCCTCCAAGGCAGACAAAGACGGGGCTCCAAAAAAGAAGAAAGCTGCCAAACCACGTACGCGCCGAGCTAAAGAAGCGATGCAGCGTCGCCGGCTGGTTTGGGTCGTTTACAGCAGCACGATGCGAGAAGAAGGCCGATTCCTGTTTCACGAAAAGGAAAAGGCTGACGAGTTGCTGGCGACCCTGCTGGGGAGAGGCAAGCGTCGCTACTTCATGCAACCGGTCAAGGAAGCATTGAATCCAGACGGCACTCCAATGATCAGCGTGGTGGTGCCTCCACCGGATGAAGATGTAGAAGAAGAAGTCAAGATCGATCCAGAGGTCGAAGTCGCTGAAGACATCGATATCGATGCAGACATTGAGATCGAAGACGAAGCCGAAGAGGGCGAAGCGGAAGAGGCTGAAGAAGCTGCTCCGGAACTCTAGTCCTTGTTTTTGACAACGATGAGCAACTGAAAGAAGCCCGGGCTCTTCCAAGACGCGGGCTTCTTTCTTTCATTTGATCTGGCCATTCTTGACGTCACTCGCGAACAGGTGCTTAGTGTTCTCAGGAATTCCACGCCTGTTAGTTTCCGTTCGCAACGCAGAAGAAGCCCTGATGGCCGTTCGTGGCGGGGCGGATATCATCGACGTTAAGGAACCGTCCAATGGTTCACTCGGTCGCGCTTCGGTGGAGAATCTGCTGGCGATCGCTGACGTTCTCAAGCTGCAGCAACAACATGCTGATCGTGTGAGAATCGAAGCGGTTCCTCTTAGCGTTGCGTTGGGGGAAGTGCAGGAGTGGAGTGAGTCATCATCACTCTTCGGAAGCAACTTCGCTGGTGAATCCAAGATGTTATCCAGTGAATCCTATGACGCGATTTGCCGGTCAATCTCCGAGTTGCAACCGACCTATATGAAACTTGGGTTATCGCAGGTCGCAGCAGCGGGCTGGAAGGGCATTGGAAGCTGGCGGAACTCCTGGATCGATGTGCGTTGTCGTTTCTCTGGCGATCATGAATGGGTTGCGGTTGCATACGCAGATCACCAGCGAGCCCACGCGCCAACTCCGGATGATGTCCTTCAGGCGGCTCTCGAAACGAATTGCTCCGTCCTGCTGGTTGACACTTTTGTCAAGGACGGAACCAATCTGCTCGACTGGTTGCCCGTAAAAGAAATCACCTCGCTGCGAAAAGCGACAGCTGCTCATGGATTGCAGCTCGCCCTGGCGGGCCGTGTTACGCTGATGGATTTACCAATGCTGTTGCCTCTGCAGCCTGACATCATCGCCGTCCGCGGAGCTGTTTGTAGGTCGGGCGAACGAACGGCAGCAGTCAGCGAAATGCTGGTTGCAGAGTTTATGGAGCAGTTGTCGGCTAGCGGCTAGAGTCGTTTACCGTCGAGCCGAATGCCGACGGCTCAGTGGCACTCACTGCGTGCCGCAACGCGTCGAGCGTGTGTGTGGGCATGTACGTCAAGTACTCCGCGGTTCCTGTGTCGTGGTGGCCTCGGCTACGACACTCTTTACGAATCCTCTGGCGAATTCCGCGAAGGGATTCGGTCAGCCACCGGAGTGGCATTAGCCTTCGGCCAACAACGAAAGCGGTAGCCTTCGGTGGCAGTAAGCATCGTGGCATGCCGCAAAATACGCCCGCGACTAATGGCGCTGCGGAGTTCCCTGGATCTCGCGGGCCCGGGCCATCGCTTCTTCGGCTTCAAAGATCTTTCCGCATCGCTGGTAGATGACGGACAATTGCGTGAATGAGAAGGCATCCGTTGGTTCCAGCTCAGACACCTTCTTGGCGTGAAAGATGGCTTCCTCGAATCGCCCAAGCTTCTGCTGATGGACTCCCAGAGCCATGTGAGTCTGCACATGGTTTGGGTCAATCGTCAGGATGTTTTTCAAAGCATCCACGCAGCCTTCAAGATTCCCTTCTGCTTTCAGCTTCATGGCCGCATCGTATAGTTTTCCGGGAGTCTGCTCGGACATAGGATTGCTCATTCGGTAAATTGTCAGCCG
>CAIJTV010000594.1:0-5375 GCA_903823635.1 uncultured Planctomycetaceae bacterium | reverse complement strand
CTTATTGGATCGAATTGAATCCTGAAGATCTGATTCAGGGCACCGCCGTTGTCGTGATGGCTGTTTACTTTTTGTTATTCACGCTGACCTCGTCAGCTCGTGCTTAGTTCGAACCTCCCGGACTGGCCAACAGAGCGATCCTCTTCGCTCTGACTCAACTCATAACCGCAATTTGCTCCGGAGTTACTGACATGGAACTTTCTGAATACCTTCTGCAGAACTGGCATATCAAGGCCGTCTCCGCAATTCTGATTCTCGCTGCCTGGATCGATGGTCGTGAACTGAAAGTTCCGAACTGGATCACGTTCCCGATGGTTCTCGCCGGTCTGGTTTATTCAACCTGCGTTGGTGGTCTCGGTGGACTGGGTGCCGGCATGCTCGGCATGTGCTGCGGTCTTTTGACACTGATGCCGCTTTACGCTGTAGGTGGCATGGGGGCCGGCGACGTGAAGCTGATGGCTGGCATCGGAGCATGGCTGGGCTGGGAGATTACTCTCGCCGCCTTTGCGGTGTCGGTTGTTGTCGGAGCTGTGATGGCCGTTATCATGGTCCTGTGGGACAAGAGCATGAAGCATCACTATGAGAACTTCCTGCTGATCCTTAGCGAATGGATGGTCATCAAGAATCCTTACGAACTTTCAAAGATCGCCGCGGAACGTAAGCCTCGCATGATGCTGCTGCCTTATGGCATTCCCATCTGCATCGGCACAATTGGCTACTTTGTCTTCAACGGCATGATGTAGAAATAACTGCCGATTCACGATGTGCGTCGGCAATGTATACAACTTGAAAAATGATGGCTTCCAGGGAATTCCTGAAGTCATCGCCGACAGCGAGTGTTTCGTCGTCGGAGACTCGCAGCTCCGTGATTCGGAGAACTGCGGGACATCGCAGAGATTAGCAATCCCGTCAGCATTAGGTGAAGCAGCGTTTTCCTGTCTGCCGATGATGATGCTGGTGGGGTGTGGATTGACTGCGCCGCATTTGAACTATCTGCAGATTTTGCGGGCCGCGACTGAAAAGAAGTGGCTACTGCTGAAAGATGCGGGTTCGATGCTGAAGATGTCAACCAGGAGACGGACTCCATCATGAAGAATCAATCGTTAGTTCTGCTCGTCGTTGCGGTTGGCTGCGGTCTTGTCGCCATGTTAGGCGTCAAGAAGGTGATCAGTCAAAAGCCGGTCGAAACGGTCGAGACAGTTCAGGTCCTGAGCGCGATCAGTGCCATCAGTCCCGGGGCTCCGCTGGATGAGATGAACACTAAGTTCGTGGAGATCGCCGTGACTTCGGTCCCGGAAGGGGCCATTACGGATATAAAAGACATTCAGGAGCGGTTCCTTAACGTTCCTGTTATGCCTGGTGACTGGATTCTGAAGAACAAGCTGACAGAAAGCCGCGGGGCTGAAGCCAGTATTCCTGAAGGGATGGCAGCAGTGCCAATTCCTGTGGATGCAACGACTTCCTTCAGTGGAATGTTGTTGCCGGGTAACAAAATTGATCTGCTGCTGACGTTCACTGAACAGTCAGAGATTGGACAGAGCCTGCAGAAGACTATTACGGTTCTGGAGTTTGTTGAAGTCTTCGCAGTTGATGATCGAGTTTATGGTGTCGACAAGGAGGGTGAAGGTCAGGCCAAGAATATCAGTCTGCTGGTGACGCCGGATCAGGGAAAAGCAGTTATTCTGGCCGCAAAGATTGGCACATTGTCCACAATGATGAGGGCCAGAGGCGGAGCCGGGGTAAAGGGTAAGGCAGAAATTTCTCAGGAGTTTCTGACCAGCTCATTCCTGGGTTCGAACCTGAATGCTCCGTCTGTTATGGATGCTCGGAACGGACAGAAATCAGAAGATGCAGGAGACATACTGCCTGAACTGGAAACTGTTTCTGCCCCCGAGAAGACAGAGCCTGTCGAAGAGCCCGCGTCAATCAATGAACTTCTTGATCTGGAAATGGGTACGAAACAGACAATGGATCCGGGTGGATCAGTTCGAGTCGCAGAGACAGTCGCTGTTCGTGACGAGAATACCTGGACCATTGAGATTTATGAAGGTGATAAAAGGCGTCTGGAAACCATTCGATTGGCGGATGCTGATGAGAATAAGTCCGGCACGTCTTCGGGCAGCTGGAACATCTGGGACATGTTGAAGTCAAACTGATCGGCTCAAACGGAATTGAGGCATTCGGGTGTTAAACACCAGGATGTGGAACGATCGGGATGCGATCGCGCGGAGCGCGTTATGAGTTGGGGATGCGACGTTTCGCTGCTTGGCGGAACGTCGCTCTTCAGCGTTTAAGGGGTGCAGGGATGCTTTCGATTCGACTTTTTGCGGCCACGTTGACTGTTCTGAGCTGCTTACTGACCGGACTGCCGCAGGGCTTCGGTCAGTCTGAGGGGACAGCTCCGGTCTATATTATCAGGGAAACCCGCAACGAGATTTCTCTCTTCGAGCAATTCTCAACCTTCATTCAGCACTCTGCTCGAATTAAGAAGGTAATGGATTTCGATGAAGAGATCATCACTGTCCAGACAGTCGACGGTAACCCGCACCAGTTCCGCATTTTTGCGTTGAAGGCCGGTGTGACGACAATCACCATTGTCGATGAGAACGATGCACATTATTCCGTCGAGGTCCTTGTTCGCGGTGATGTGAGACATCTGGAATCCTTCATTCGCAGGCTGTATCCGAACGACTCCATTGCTGTTGAAGAAATCAGCGATACCGCTGTTCGTCTGGATGGCTGGGTTTCCAAGCCGGAAAACATCAGCGAAATTCAGGCGATTGCGGAACAATTCTATGCCGACGTGTTGAACCACATGAAAACGGGTGGTGTGCAACAGGTCCTGCTGAAGTGCACAGTGCTTGAAGTGCAGCGAACCAAGTTCCGCCAGCTCGGTATGAACTTCGCGCTGATCCGTCCTGAAGGCTTCCTGACCAGTACACCAGGGCCGATCACTCCGATCAGCACGCTGACGTCCACGGGTGCGGGAACAAACATGACGTTCAGCGGCTTTCAGAACACCAGTGTTTCCTACGGTCTGACTCGGCCCAATAGTGTGTTCAACGGCTTCGTGCAGGCGATGCTGGAAGAAGGCCTGCTGAAGTCCCACGTGACTCCGATGATCGTGACTCATAACGGACGCCCGGCCAACTTTCTGAGCGGTGGTGAAATGCCGGTTCCGGTTTCTGCTGGTCTTGGTGCGACGGGCATTGAGTTTCGAGAATTCGGGATTCAGATGAACGCAGTGCCTTACATCCTCGGAAACGGACGAGTTCGACTCGAAGTCGAAACAATTATACGCGACCGCGACTTTGCCAATTCAATCACGGTCAGCGGCACAACGACGACGGCGTTCAAGACGAACAGTGCCAACACTCAGGTGGAAATGAACTTCGGTGAAGCGCTAGTGATAGCAGGTTTGGTTTCACACCGGGAAACAGGATCCAGTCAAAAGGTTCCGTTCTTTGGTGAACTGCCTTATGTCGGAGCTGCTTTCAGCCGCAAAAACAATACTGAGTCGGAAACCGAATTGGTAATACTTGTGACCCCGGAATACGTGACGCCTATGCAGGCCAGTGAATTGCCTTCGGGAGGTCCTGGCACGTTTACCGATACACCAGTTGACCGAGAACTCTTCTTCCATGGTCTTCTGGAAGTCCCGAAAGTCGGAGATTCATGCGATCAATGTCACGGTGGCGTTATCGGAACCGGAGGACATTGCCGGAATCCAAACTGTCCTAACTGCCAGTCAGGTGCGGACTGTGTTCCAGGCCATGCGAAGTTGAATCCTTCCAGTTCACCAAACGTGAGTCCGTCAGAAAGGCAGACTAACGCGATCCCGGCCAGTTCTTCACGAGTTCCTGCAGCAGAAAAAGCAA
Source organism: uncultured Planctomycetaceae bacterium (assembly GCA_903823635.1). Classification (GTDB taxonomy): domain Bacteria; phylum Planctomycetota; class Planctomycetia; order Planctomycetales; family Planctomycetaceae; genus SXXK01. Next base: position 1,497 of record CAIJTV010000594.1, on the reverse strand, counting down.
CTCCGCCTGCCGCAAAGAAGAGTCCTGCTCGGTCAGCCAGTTCAGGTTTGATCTCTCCAACAATGCGTTAGTTGTTGATCATGCGTTAATGGTGCTGATGTGTGAGTCGGGAGGCCTGCCTCCTGACTGGGTCCCCTGGTTCATCTGTTCAAAGCTGAGAAGTCCTATGAAAAGCGTATTGCGACTGGCGACGGTAGATCCGGATGAACGCTCACGCAACTCGCTCAAAACGATGCTGCTGGGTGTGGACACCGTCTGGCTGGAAGCCGAATGTTCCCGCTATGAGTTTTTCATGGACGTGGTTCGGCAGACTCAGCCCGACATCGCGCTGGTCAATATCGATTCCAATCACGCACGAGCCATTCAACTGGTGGGTGAAGTTTCCCGCGCCGTCACGAACTGCGCTGTTCTGGTCGTGAGCAGCTCAACTGAAGGCAGCCTGATTCTGCAGGCCATGCGAAATGGGGCTCGTGAATTTCTGAACATGCCGCTGTTGCTGGATGATTTCATCGCAGCCCTCGACAGAATTCGCGTGTCCATGGGTGGTTCATCCGGCGAAGGGGCCGGGCGTGTCGGCAAGATCATTTCCATCGCGGGTGTTGGTGGTGGTGTTGGCAGCACTGCTCTGGTTGTCAACGCAGCCGCATCACTGGCTCAGGATCCCGGCAACTCGCCTGTGATCATCGACCTGGATCTGACATTGGGTGACGCCGACGTCTGGCTCGATATCATTCCCGAATACACGATTCGTGATGTGGCTGACAATATTTCCCGTCTGGACTATGGCCTGCTGAAACGCTCGCTGACTCGACACGACTGCGGCGCGTATTTGCTGCCTCGTCCTGTTGAGCTGGAAACAGGCGATGCGATGAAGCCGGATGATCTGCGAAGAATTCTCGCCCTGCTGAAGGCGACGTTTTCGCATCTGATTATTGACGTGAGCAAATCGTTCGGCAAACTCGATCTGTCAGCGATGGAAGTGTCAGACAAAGTGCTGCTGGTAACTCAGCTGGACTTGTCCTGCCTCAGGAACGTTGTTCGCATTACTCAGTTTCTGGATAACTTCCCGGCGATCAAGGAGAAGGTTGAAATCGTTGTGAACCGAATGGGGCTGGAAGATGCAGACATTAGTCTGACGAAAGCTTTGGAAACCATCGGACGCAGCGTCTTTTGGCAGCTTCCCAACGACTACGCCACCATGGTCGGTGCTCGCAATAACGGCGCACCGCTGTGTCAGTTCGCTCCGAAAGCTCGACTGACTCGCAGCATCAATGATATGGTGCGACAACTGAGTTCCGGGGAACCCGGACCAAAGAAGGAAGACGAAGCTCCGAAAAAGAAGAGCGGTCTGTTTGGCTTATTTGCTGGCCGCGGGAATTAATGGCTGGCTGAACGGTCAATCGACGACACAAGCTACAGCAATTGCTCGCCGATGCGGTGGCCGCATCGGAGCCGACGCGTAGTTTGCGGGAATCCCTTAACGGCAAGCCGCAGGCG
>CAIJTV010000593.1:0-1587 GCA_903823635.1 uncultured Planctomycetaceae bacterium | reverse complement strand
CTCGTGCGGCACGATTCTTATAGGGAATTTCGAAGTCGATCCCCACGCCGAGGCCTGGTTGTCCCATACTGAACTGATCTGTGAAGGCGCCGGCCGCATTGTAGTCACCTCGCAGACCGGCCGAGTATTCAGAACCAGATTCAATGCTGGCAGAACTTCACTTTGCGCCACTTTGTGCTCAATCGCTGACGCCCGAATTTCGCGGATGACCTGATGGACTTCCGGTCGATTCTGGATTGCGACTTCCACCTGAGTTTCGGGGCCAATCGCTTCCGGGGTGTGAGGCGGCAAGGTCAATGGAACTACCTCAGTCCCGGCAAATTGTGGATAACGATTGGCATAGATCAGACTCAATAACACTTCCTGAGCCACAATGATGTCGTGCTCCGCCTGAATCGCTGCCGCCAATCGATTGGCCACATCCTGCATCGCGCGATCCATCGCAACGGGTTTCACATCGATCTGCTGACGCTGGCTGATTTCGTCGGCAACCAGCTTGGCTCGATTCCACGAATTTACGGCCTGCAGGAAGCGACCTCGTCGCAGAACCAGATTCCAATAGGCATTGGCCGTTTCCAGCAGATAGTCCTGAATCCCCGCCTGAAGTCGATCAAAGGCAATGTCTTTGTCGATCTCCGCTAGCTGCAGCGGGCTGGTGGCATAGTCTTCACCGGCTCCTCGCAACAAAGGTTTCTCATACTGCAAGGCCAGTCGAGTGTTCCCCTGGTTATTGGGGCTGATGAACTGGGAGTTACTTTCCTTGAAGCCGAATTGTTGTGCGATTTCGAACTGACCGCCAGTACGATCCAGTCTTCGCAAGCCGGCTCTGGCCGTGGACGTGCGACTCCGCAAACGGTTTGCAGCACCGTCAAGCTGGCTCCCAATCGGAGTGCTGTCACGATTCCAGACGGAGTTGACGAATGTGTTCCAGTCGAAGGCCGCGTCCTGACGCGTGATCTCCTGAAGCTGAATGCACCAGTCCGAGTTCAGGATTTTAAGTTCCGGAGCTTCCGTCATCGCGCGGTACAGAGTCTCATTCAAACTCATCGGCATCGGCGGACGATCACGCAAAATTGATGTTCGGAGCTCCTGCTCCCACCATAACACAGGACGTTGCAATGCAGTCGCGGCGTCAGTGGAGGGGACCGCCGGATGAACCAATCCGTTCGGCATTCGAAGTTCAGGGATTTTCTCACCCGGCATGTTTGCGGCAACGCGGGGCATACTTGCGTTAACTTGGGGCATACTTGTGGCAAGGCCCGGGGAATCTGGATTCCGCTGAGTTCCCACTTCGCTGTCCGAACTCGCAGCAGGCTCGGGAGCGATCGGCATCTGCTGAGCCGCAGCCTGATTTCCATAGCGAATCAGTTGGATCTCTCGTTGCGGTTCGGTGCCGTCCAACGTTCGAGTATGCACAGCAGGTCGAACGGTGCCGCGGGGCGAGTTCGGTCTGAACGAATGACCGGTCGTTGGGTTTTGTGCGAGACAGACCGAACTCGCCAGCATCATGCCGCACAAAGCTCGCATCAGAATTGCAATAGAGCTCAACCCCCCGCTTCGCAATCTGCGCGCAGCAACATCCGGCGG
>CAIJTV010000592.1:0-2286 GCA_903823635.1 uncultured Planctomycetaceae bacterium | reverse complement strand
TATCGGGTTCCACGTCCACAAGGACTGGCGTGGCTCCGACGTGTTCAATCACATTGACAGAAGCCGCAAATGTCATGGGCGTTGTGATCACCTCGTCGCCCGGGCCGATATTGAGGACCTTGAGAGCGATATGCAGTCCGGCGGTGCAGGAGTTCAATGACAGCGCGGCAGGGGATCCGAATGCCTGGCAAAAGTCCTGCTCGAATTGCCGGGTTCTGGGACCGGACGTAAGCCAACCCGACTTCAATGCTTCGACAACTTCGTCAATTTCTTCTGCGCCAATAAGCGGAAGTGAAAAGGAAAGGAATGTGTCACGCATTGGTGACCTCCGGTTGTCGGGATTCTGGAAGCGAATTGAAAGGCGCCGTGTAGTTGTTTTGGGGAATTGCCGCCAGAGGAATGCTCGAGAAGTCTCAGGGCGGCAGAGCTTGCTTGGGCCTTCCGACCTGTAGCCTGAGTCCAGTATCGCCAGACGCAGGTGGTGTAAGCACTGAGGATCGTCGCAGTCGGATTGGCACTAAGCATGAACAATCGGCAAAAACTGCCGAAGCTTTGATATCCTCGGCTGTTTGCGCAGATTGCCGTGACTTCCTTGTGTGCACAAACGGTGTCGTCGTATCTCTAAGTTGAGCTTGGCTGGGATTGGGTGTTGTCTTCTGAGTTCGGGACGAAATCATGTGATGACTTCTGCTGCGCGGTTCATGGAAGAGCTGACGTCAGTTGGTTTGGGATGTCTGAAGAAGATCATGAGCGACCAGCGGGTCAGATGTTTTGACCCACCGACGAAGACCGTCGCCAGCTCGATCTCAACGGATGTCTCCTGATCAGTGACCGAAACCATGAGACGAATAATCTGTTGTAAAGCGATGTTTTGCTGTTTGTCGCTTCTCGCGCTGGTGCCTGCTGATGTCATGTCGCAGGAACCGGCACGACCAGTGACTCCGGCGACGGAAACCAGTCGACGAAACACAGCGGTGACGCTCAACTACTGTCGTGCCGCGTTGCATCGAATTCGCCGCGCGCCTTCAAAGCAGGTTCTGCTGGAAGAGCAGCAGCGTATTCTGAACAACCTGGACCTCAACCAGATTGATGATCCGGAAGTGATCAGTCTTTACCGATCCATTCTGGACGAAATCGGTCAGGTGGAAATCAGTGACCGTGAGCGAGTTGTTATTGGCGAACAATTCCACCGAGGCGTCCAGCGTAAATTGGGGACGGACTTCTTCGTGATCGGAGCGCAGGCGGCGACGGGGCAGGTTGGTTCCGTTATCCAGTCCGGCGCCAACAGCTGGTGGGATTATCGCTCAACTCAGATCAAACGTGACTCTGATCTTTGGCAGGTCGAGAAAACTCAGTTCACGACTTTGATGACACGATCGTCGACGTTCCTGGATAGTTTCTGGAAGCTTAGCCGAAAGAATGAGATACCCGACAAGTGGTTGCTGCGCGATCAGGATCTGGATCAACTGACGGAGACGCTGGAGGAGCAGGATCCGGAGCGTCGGCTCCGCATGCTGGCGCGGTCTGAGCGATTTATGGAATGCTATCCTCCATACTGGTACTACGTCGCCAGAACGCAGCAGCAACTTGGCCGTAATCAGGATGCGGTGCGAACCTTTGAACGTCTGACGGAGATTGGTCATGGCCATTTTCGTCAGGACGATATGCTCGCCAGCAGCATGGCCAATATGGCGCTGATTCAGGAGAGTGAACGAGATCCCGAGGCTCCCCGGACTGCTGCCAGAGCCTTCGATTATTCGACACGCAACTGGGAAGCCAACCTCGTCTGTGCGTGGGTTCTGGGGCGACACGGCGAGTATCGCGACGCAGAAGATCTGATTCTTTGCAACATGGATGATGAACTGGAAACGGATCAAAGCACAGTGGCGTTGGTTTCGCTGTACTTCCATTCTGCCGACAAAAGCAAGCTGAAGAATCTGCTGGAAGACGAAAGAGTTGTTCGCCGTATTCCAATTCCGGGCCTATTGCTTTGTGCGCGACTGCTGGGGCCCGAGAATTTGCCGCGCGGGGCAGAGACCTATCTGGCTTCGACGTTAACGGCCGTTCCAAGGTCATCCGGACGGATGAATGCGATCTCTGTCGCGGCGGCTCGAGGATGGAAGCTGAATGATGCGGAAGCTCTGATCTCCGATGGTTCGCATACGTTTCAGTATGCCGGACATCGTGCGATTGAGGAGGGGCTGGAAGTCAGCTTTACGCCTTCGCTCGATTCAAAGTCATCGGGTGAGCTTGGCACAACACTGAAGATGACGCTGCGTTATCCTG
>CAIJTV010000591.1:0-5957 GCA_903823635.1 uncultured Planctomycetaceae bacterium | reverse complement strand
TGACTGATCAAAACGCATGTTTTGATTGACCGCCAGAACGACTCCGGCGTCTTCACACATCCGCACAATTTCCAGAGCTTCGCGATAGTCCACTCCAAGCGGTTTCTGAGCCAGAATTCCACGTAGCCGATCCGATGATGTGAGTGCTCGACGGATGACATCCAGCTGACAATCCGGCGGGACCGCAATATCAAGGACCTCAACTTCCGGGTGGCTCACGACCGCCTCTACGGAATCACAGACGGCTTTGATTTGATGACGAGCAGCAACATTCTCGGCTGTCGCGCGAGTTCGTGAAGTGATCGCAACCGGATTGAGCCCATGCTGGCGATAGGCAACCAACTGGCAATCCGCCATGATGAAACCCGCTCCGATACAGCCGATGCCCGGACTTCGATCGACGGGCAAAACCGGCTCGATGGATTTCAACAGCATTGAGTCAGAGAAGTTCTCGGCAGGTAACGTCATGGAGCGACCAATCGAGTTCTGATAGGCGGGCTTTTCATCTTTGCTGACGCAACTGACTACAGCGGCAGGACAAATTCAACAGCGCAGTGGTGCGTCGTCAGAACTAAAGCGTAGGCTGGACATTCTCGTCCGACTACCCAGCGACGGGCAAGAATGCCCATCCGACACTAAAGTGAAGTCCTGACAACGCAACAACTGCCCATCGAACCCGGCGCGATACCCAAACTTCCCACCACCGATTCAGGTTCGTCGAAAGTGTCTCGACTATTCCTTCTTTGCAGCACCAGCAGCTCGAATGCGATCAAGCGGAGAACCAGTCATGGGCACGGCGGCTTTCGGGGCCGCCGCGGCTGGCTTCGCGGCTTCTTCCACAGGAGCCGCCTCTGGTGTTTCAGCAATAGGGGCTGACGCTGTAGCAGGCTTTGCTGCGGCCGCACGAATCTTATCAAGTGGTGAACCACCGGCGGCAGGAGCGGCAGCCGGCTTCGCTGAAGCAGCGCGGATCTTGTCTAAAGGTGACCCTCCGGCGGCAGGAGCGGGTGCCGCTGCTTCGGCTGGCTTGGCACTGGCGGCACGAATCTTGTCGAGCGGAGAACCGCCACCAGCGGCGGCAGGCTTTGCAACCGCCGGAGCTGCGGCTTTGGCAGCAGGCTTCGCTTCTCCGTGAGCTTCCGCCTTCTTCGGCTTTGGCCCGTCAACGACCGTGAGGTAAGTCGTATCAATGTCGTACCAACCGACATCAACCGGCCCATCGAACTCCACGAGCGCTCGGCAGTTCATGTTGACCGTTTTCACTTTTCCGGTCAAATTCGCAAACCGCTTGAGTTCCGGTGCGTTGGCTACCACAACCCACTTGTCCGTCAGTTCTTTCTTCAGCCGCTCAGCTTTTTCAATGGTCGACACGGTTTGACATTCCTGCGTTGTTGCGATCGACGAAACTCCCCGTCATGGAGATGTGCATTCTGTGCCAACCGGCTGACTCTTTCAAGCCGGGGGCGTACTTCCAATCTCCGACTCTCGATGGTTGGACAACGATGGCAATCAAAATGGCCAATTTTGCTCAGCCCGAGAGAAATCCGGCGTTGCGAGACGGTCCAGGATGAAAACCGCGGGTTCGACTGATAAAACTCCCGCCTGATTGTTGTTCTTCACGTGTTTTAATTTTCAAACCGCCACTTGCGAAGCTGATCATCATGGCTGTGCCTCGAGTCTGCGTTCTCCGTGCCCCCGGGACCAACTGCGACGTTGAAACCGCTCATGCGTTTGAGCTGGCCGGTGCATCCGCCGAGCGAATTCATCTGTTTCGCCTGCTGGAAGATCCATCCCGACTCAACGAGTTCCAGATTTTGTGCGTCCCCGGTGGCTTCAGCTACGGCGATGACCTCGGTGCCGGGGTGATCTTTTCTCGTCAGTTACGTGGACAGCTCAACGAAGCCATGCGGGAATTCCTGCAGTCCGACAAGCTGGTGCTGGGGATCTGCAACGGGTTTCAGACGATCCTGAAGGCTGGCTTGCTGATGCGTCGAGGCATCGAGAACTCCGCCGAGAAAGCTCTTGAAGATCAGGTCACGCTGACCTGGAATGCCAATGGTCGCTACACCGACCGTTGGGTTCGCCTGAAGGTCACGTCGTGCAACAGCGTGTTCCTGAAAGGGATTGATGAATTTGATGTGCCGATGGCTCATGCTGAAGGCCGCATTGCACTCAAACATCCGGAATTGCTCGATCAGCTTCGCGAAAATTCCCAGATCGCGGCCTGCTACTGGTCACCGGCCGCAGTCGAAATGGCCAAGGCATCGGGCGATCCGACTCGCATCGCTTTGCTGCCGGAACCCGAGAATCCAAATGGATCGCTCGCGAACATCGCGGGACTCTGTGATACCACAGGTAGAGTGCTCGGCCTGATGCCACACCCGGAACGCTTCCTGTTCGCGACTCAACACCCGCAGTGGACTCGACGAGGTTTGCGTGGCGAAGGCGACGGCATCCAGATCTTCCGCAACGCGGTGACATACTTCGGTTGAGTTCGGCTGAGTGGCGTTTGAAGTCAGTTCATTCAATTCAGCCGCAGTGCGTCAGCAGTGTGTATAGTCGCGCACTAAGCGCTTTCGCTTAACGTAGAGCCGGAGGCGGAGGCGAAATCGAGCGACAACGCCTGCGGCTTGCCGTCAAACGATTACGGACAGACCAAACCTTTGAGCGGAATTCACCAGGGCTTCCGCTACGCTGCGTTCTTGAATCCCATGCCGAAACGCTTGGCGTCTTACGCTGCCTGCAAAGTCAGTGAACATGCTTTGCCACTGTCGATTTTGACGGCGGCGGCCAGAATGAGTCAGTGGCGGCGGAATTCAGCAGAATTAGAGGCAGAGATTGGTTTTGTCGGTCGGTCGCAACCTGCTATACCTCGCGGCGGAAAGCAACTCAGGACCGAGTTGCTGCGCGAAAAACGATGCAGCTTGTGATGAACCTGCCTGATGAATGCCTCCATAATTTCCTGCCAGGAAGATTTTCTGGAACTGTGTGACCACATCAAAAAGTGTGGCATCGTTTCTTTCGACTCCGAATTTATCTCCGACACAGGCTACAGACCGCAGCTCGGCCTGTTGCAGTTCGCCACACCCGAACGTTGTGTGGCGGTCGATCCGCTGGAAGTGAACTCGTTGTCTCCCTGGTGGGACATCATGGCCGATGATTCCACGACTGTGATCGTCCATGGCGGTCAGGCTGAGATTCGCTTTTGCGTTCAACACGGTGGCCAGATTCCCCGCAGGCTTGTCGACATCCAGATTGCGGAAGGACTTCGCGGTCGCAGCTATCCACTGTCCTACAACGCGATCGTTGAACGAGTGCTTGGCACTGTGATCACGAATTCGCAGACACGCACTGACTGGTTGCGTCGGCCGCTGTCAGAAGAACAAATCGCTTACGCACTCGAAGATGTTTCCTACGTTCCGCTTGTCTGGGAACGGCAGCGCAAATGGCTGCAGTCCAAAGGTCGACTGGAATGGGCGACGATGGAGTTCGATCGCATGTGCCAGTCGATTCTTGATGAAGAAAAGACAGCACCCTGGGAACGATTGTCGGGGATCCATAAGTTGCCTCGTCGAGAACTCGCGGTGGCGCAACGACTGGCCGTGTGGCGAGAAGAGGAAGCGGCTGAACGCAACAAGCCGGCTCGACGAGTTCTCCGGGATGACTTGCTGATCGATCTGGCTCGCCGCCGTCCGCGATCTGTCCAACAGGCTCTGGAAACTCGAGATCTTAATCGCCCTGAATATCGTCGCAAGCTGGATGAAATGGTTGAGGTGATTGAAGAAGCGGGCCGCATTCCTGATGACAAGCTGCCGCGTCGCATTCGGTCGCGTGATGATGCGTCGTCGGACGATCAAATTATCTCCCGTCTGCTGGCACTGGCTCTGGGAAATGTCTGTGCAGAGCTGGAGATTGCTCAGGCTTTGGTCGGGACGAACAAGGATCTCACGGAACTCGTGAAGTACGTGCGCACTGGCGAATCTTCCGAACTTCCACTGCTGTTAAGCGACTGGCGCGGCGAAATCTGCGGTGATTTGCTGAAGAAGGTTCTTGAAGGGCGAGTTCGTTTTCGAGTCGCTCCGTATGGATCATCAACGCCGCTGATTTTCGAAGATCAGCCGGAGTGATGCACGGTGGCAGACTCCGCGTTTGAAATAGACATCAGTAATCGACAATCGGCTCTGGCGTTCGATGAAAACCGCGTGCAGGCCGCTGTCTTACGTGCACTTGCGATCGAGCAGGTCGCGTCGGCAGTGCTAAGCATTTCGATCGTCGACAACTCGGCGATACATAAAATCAACCGCGATCATCTGCAGCATGATTACCCGACCGACGTCATCAGCTTTAAGCTCGACTTCGTATCGGCGGGCAATCTTCAGTGTGATGACGAGGTTGAAAACGATGACGAAGATCTCCTCGACGAAGACTACCCAGAAGACGACGCCGAGATCGATGACGATTCTGTCGATGTTACATACGGTGAACTGCTCACAGAGGGCAGGGCAGCCGGCGCAGCAATCGAAGGGGAAATCATCGCCAGTGCGGAGACGGCTGTTAGTATGGCGACCGATGGAGAATGGTCAGCCGAAGCCGAACTCATTCTCTATATTGTGCATGGCCTGCTGCATATTTGCGGATACGATGACCTGACGCCCGAAGAAAAGTGCATCATGCGTGCGCGGGAACGAGCAATCCTGAGTGAACTTGGTCTGACCGCGATTTACGCTGAAGACGCAGAAGAAGATCGATACTGAACTATGAAGTGCGTTTATCACGAGCAGCAGATCTGCAATTCCTGTACGTTGCTCGGGCTGGAGTACAATCAGACTCTGCAGCAAAAAAAACAGACGTTGACTTCTCTGTTTCCTGATGTGGCAGTCAGTGCGTTCCGAGGCGTCTCATCCCCTCAGGGCGGGAGAATTCGCGCGAAACTGGCGATCTCCGGCTCACTGGATGAGCTGCAGATCGGCTTCTTCGATGATCAGCAAAAGGTCATACCGGTCGATCAGTGCCCGCTGCATCATGTGTTGATCAACGATTCCATCTCACACATTCGACAGATGATTCAGACGGCCAGGTTGGTCCCTTATGATCCGAGCAGTGATCGAGGCGAATTGAAGTTTGTGGTGCTGACATGTTCGCCCAGTCATCAGCAATTGATGATTCAGTTTGTATTGAGATCAAAAGAGGCGGTCGATCGCATCCGCAGTCTCTGGCGAAAAATGACGGAAACGGAACGACAGGGGATAGCGATCATGTCGATCAATATTCAGCCTGCTCGATCCTCCGCGATCAGCGGTCGCGAGGAAGTGGTGGTTTCCGAAGAGACGATGTTGCCGATCCGATTTGACGTAAGCGATACCGACAATCGCGACTTGTTGTTTGGCCCGCAGAGCTTTCTACAGACGAATTATGAAATCGCGACGGCACTTTATTCAGCGGCTCGCGGGATGATTCAGTCGAGCGGGGCTAAACGCGTGCTGGACCTTTACTGCGGCATCGGTGCGTTTGCGCTGACAGCTTGTTCGTCTGAACAAAGCGTTGTGGGAATTGATAATTCCGAAAACGCGATCGCCTGCGCCAACGAAACAGTTCGCCGCAGCGGTCTGAGCAACGCGGAGTTTCAATGCCGAAGCCTCGACTGCACGTCTGCAGACCAACTGACGAACAGCAATTTTGACGCCATCATTTGTAACCCGCCGCGACGAGGCCTCGACGCTGCCAGTCGAGCACTCATCTTCGCCATTCATCCGCCGCAGGTTATCTACTCCAGCTGTAACCCGGCGACCCTGCAGCGAGACATCGCGGAGTTAGCAGCCAAGTATCAGATCGTGGAGTTGTATCCCTTCGACATGTTCCCCTTCACGCCCCACTTCGAAGTGCTCGCACTGCTGCAACGAAAAGCCGTGCGAAGCTGGTGAGCGACCTGGGGGAGCGATTTTGCTTAACGGCGAGCC
>CAIJTV010000590.1:0-3944 GCA_903823635.1 uncultured Planctomycetaceae bacterium | reverse complement strand
GTCAACGAGTTCGGCAACGCTCCCAACGTACCACCGCGAATGTCGCTGACGATTGAGGTACCACCAGAAGAGCCGTCGCTCTTCCACAGCTCTGCACCGCGAACACCATCGTTGGCGCGAAAGTACAGCGTACCGTTTGAATTGATCAGATACGCCGGACCAGAACTGGCTGTAGCGCTGCCAGTAACGATATCTTTGAGCTGAACTGTTCCGGACGAGGCTCCATTACTCTTCCAGAGTTCTGCGCCTGTGGTCCCGTCATTGGCCGAAAAATAAAGTGCACCGTTCAGATTAGTCAGAGAAGCGAGTCTGGCTCCAGCAATCCCAGCGGCGATATTCTTCACCAGCACCGTACCGGCTGCGGTGCCGTTACTCTTCCACAACTCGGCCCCGTTAACACCATCATCTGCTTCAAAGTAGAACGTGCCACTGACGTTGGTCAATCCATTCCAGACATTCCGCATCGACCCTGTGCTGCCGGGCAGAATGTCTTTTACTATCACGGTCCCGGCAGAAGTGCCGGTACTCTTCCAGAGTTCCCGCCCTTTGACGCCATCATCAGCGCTGAAGTAAAGCACTCCGCCGATATTGCTGAGAGATCGCGGGCTTGAACTCTTAAGGACGATTCCAATGTCCTTGACCATCACGGTGCCAGCGGACAAACCATTGCTCTTCCAGAGCTCGTAGCCGGCCGTATTATCTTTGGCGCTGAAGTACAACACGCCGTTGACGTTGGTCAGATAGCGAGGCGCACTTTCAGCAGTGGTATGAATATCACGAACAAGAACTGTTCCTGACGCGGTTCCATTACTTTTCCAAAGCTCACGTTTTCTGACACCATCGTCCGCACTAAAAAAGACAGTGCCACCAACGTTGATAAGAAATCGAGGATCTCCGCTGACCGTTCCGGGATTGATGTCTTTTACGAGGACGGTGCCAGAAGCAGTTCCATTGCTTTTCCAAAGTTCTCTGCCATTGCCAGAGGTAGCCGCAGAAAAGAATACAGTCCCGCCAACATTTACCAATGAGTCAGGAGCGGAACTTCCACCGCCCGCGAAGAGATCCGCGACCATCAATGTTCCGGCCGAAGTACCATTGGTCTTCCAAAGCTCACGTCCATTGACACCATTGTCAGCCGTGAAGTACAGCGTGCCATTGACGTTGACCAGTTTGTCCGGTGAGCTAATACCACTCGACGGGAAAATGTCTTTTACAAGAACTGTGCCGCTGGAAGTTCCATTACTTCTCCACAACTCCGTCCCGTGACTCTCTGTTGTCGCAACGAAGTACACTGCCGAACCAACGGTCGTAAACTGGCTGGGATTCGAGCCGACTGAATTCAACTTCAGGTTGATGTCTCGCACGAGATTAAACTCTGCCGCCAACAATAGCCGTGACTCCAGCGGTTCCGTCTGAATTCTTCTCCCGGAACGTCTGCGTCTTTCGGCAGGCGAGCGAAAGAAAACGCGATTGAGCCAGTGTCGGAGATTTCCACGCATCGTCACTCTTTCGAACATCCCGGTTTACCCGCAGACATCTTCCCGCGAGCCATAGAAACGGCCGAACTCGAAGAGCCGCAACGGTTTCTGAAGAATCTATGGTGAATATGCGACAGCTTAGACAGCGATCACAAGAATGAAGACGGGGAACCCCGGATGATTTCACAACCACCCCTGGGCTAATTCCGATTTTTGCGCAGGGAGTGCCGGTCATGCCGACGATTCCGGCAGCCTCAACCGGTTTCAGGAGGCCACTACGGACGCAGACACGGCCATTCGATGCAGCAGAAGACTTCATTGTAACGAGACGGCGAAATCAACTTCCGTTGGCGCATCAGGCCACAGGAAGGCTCAACAGCAGTCTTCGCACCTGCCCAAAAACAGCGACAGAGGAGTCAACGACTGGACCAGGAAGCATTCCACTCTGAGACAACGATTTCAACGGCGTTTCAACACGCATCAGCGAATCCGCACACGCCTGAAACAATGCGACGGTACGCTGTTCAACGGATGAGATGCGAGCGTCCGCCTGTTCCAGCAGAACAGACAACTCCTGCAGAGCATCAATCGCAACTTCGCCAACAGTGGAGTTTAACTCGGTGATCAAGCCTCCCCGAGAGTCCATTCGATCAATGCGGCTCAAAAGATCGACGCACACCTGTCGAGAGTTTCTCAGTGCTGCAGAAAGATTCTCCGGTCCGGCCACAGCAATATCTGCCAGGCTCAATTCTCCGAATGCAGCCAGGGTCGTGCTGCTGGCGGACAGTACTGCCAGAGCCTGAAGAACGTGTCGTCGATTCATAGCCGGGATTCCTTTTTCAACTCGTTCGTCAAAGAACATCACACTCCGCAATAGCCTTCCAGCTCACAGTTGATCACGTCGATCATCTGCCGCAGTCTGCCAACTGCCTTACGATCAAAATTCAGACTCAGCCGCGGCAATTCAGCCAGGTGGGCATCATCCGACTCCAGCCGATGTACTGCAACCTTCTCAATCTTACCACTGACAACGATGTCCGCAAACTCATCATTCAGTCGTTCGAGCAGTTGTTCGGTCGGTTCCACATGAAGTCGCAACACCAGGCGATCACGGATGAACCTCATGCTGTTGTAGACGCTGTAGAATCCGAGCACTTCTTCAATGGCCTCCTCAACGTTGTCAGTCACCTTGAAGAGCGACAAGTCTCCGGGAGAAATCAGACCATTGTCCAGCAATTCATCGCGGATATAGTTCAAAAAGTGAGACCAATAGGTGCCGCCCGGTTCATCCAGCATCACCATCGGCATTAAATCGCGTTTTCCGGTCTGAACAAGCGTCAGACTTTCGAATGCCTCATCCAGCGTGCCGAATCCACCCGGGCAACTAACAATTGCGTGGACCTCTTTCACGAACATCAGCTTACGAGTGAAGAAGTACTTCAAGCTGACAAGTTTGGGATCTCCAGCAATAACCGGATTCGCTTCCTGCTCAAATGGCAGAAGAATATTGAGCCCCATGGCCATCTCGCGACCGGAGCCACGGTGAGCCGCCTCCATGATGCCGCCACCGGCGCCAGTCACAACCATCCAGCCTTCTTCGGCCATTCTTCGACCAAATGTCTCGGCGGTGGTGTAGCAGGGATTTTCGCGCTTTGTGCGAGCCGAACCGAAGACGGTCACTTTGCGGTTCATCCGATAGGGTGAAAATACTTTGAAGGCATATCGCAGCTCCTTCAAAGCACGGCTCAGGATCTTCAGATCTCCGCGAGTCGCCTTATCTTCGGCCAGCTTATCGGCTGTCTGCTTGATCTCAGCAATTAACTCTTCGTGATGCCTCAATTCCGAGACGTGTTCAATCACGTCCATTTCAGACTGATGCGGATGCTTCAGCGGATGTCGTTTTTTCAAAGCAACCTGCCTCCGTGCAAGGGTCTGTTCGCATTACTTCTATTATTCCGAGAGCGCCTGCATCGCCTCATCGCGAGTTTTATAGATGGCCCAGATTGTGTCGAGCGCGGTGATGCGCAGGAGTTCAAGCGCCATGTCACTGGCTCCGCACAGGACAAGTTCGCCGCCTTTTTTCTTGACGAACTTATGGCAGCGAAGCAGCAACGCAAGAAAGACCGAGCCAAAATATCCAACACGGCTCAGGTCCACAACAACCATCGGCGCTTCCTGATCACTGAGCGGTTCCATCACGAGGTCGGCCGCCTGCTCGACCAGATCCCAGTTCAATGATTCCACACTGGAAGCCGGAGTGACCACGACAGTATTTCCATGCCACTCTATCTGAAAACTGTCGAGAACTTCTGACACAACAACACCTCACCTGCTCTGGTTTTTCAGCTCCGAATCCGACACACGCAGACTACAGAAATTGAGTAGTTCCGCAAAGTGTTCTGCCCGACATAATGTGGGGCAGTCCGTGAACCCCGGTTTTTCGGGAACTTTTCGTGAAGATTCGAT
>CAIJTV010000589.1:0-21975 GCA_903823635.1 uncultured Planctomycetaceae bacterium | reverse complement strand
GGCCGCTGGCCTTTGGCGGCTTTTGTCGGATCCCACTTCAGAACTTCCGTATCGATGCGAGGCTGAGTCTTCGCGATCTTCGCTACTTCCGGCTGATCGGCCCCGCGAAATTCATTTGACCCTTTGAGTCGAACATTGCAGTCAGTGTTCCAGAGTCCCGCTGACAAGGTTCCTTCGCTGCCGACGATCAGGCATCCCGTCGTATCCACAGGCCCTTGAGTCACTTCGTTCGGAGGATGATTGTTCTCGCCGGAATAGAAGATGAGCTTCACTGGGCCCCGGTTGCCCTTTGCCGCAAATTCAAACGTCACAGTGCAACGAGTCGGGAAGGACTCGTGCCCCAGGTCGTTGCCAGTCGCGTCGATCCGCGTCGGTGCATCCAATTCCAGAGCACGATAGGCGAGCTGAAACCCGTGGCAGCAAAAGTCAGCCAGTGAGCCGCCGCCGAAGTCGTACCAGCCTCGCCACTTGCCCGGATGATAGATCTCATTGTTGTAAGGCCGTGCCGGTGCGGTGCCGAGCCAGAAGTTCCAGTCGAGTCCCTCCGGAATTGGATCGCTTGTCGTCGGCCGATCAACTCCATTGGGCCAGCCGTGCGCCGGATGCCAGACATGCACTTCGGTGATGTTGCCCAGGAGTCCGGACTGAATGACTTCGAAGCTGCGACGAAATCCTTCCGTCGAACATCCCTGATTTCCAGTTTGAGTCGCCAACGTCGGATGGCTCAGCGCCAGCTTCTCCAGAGCTCGACATTCGGCCACTGAATGAGCCAGCGGCTTTTCGCAGTAGACATGTTTGCCAGCCTTCAGCGCAGCTTCGCAGATGGGCACATGCCAGTGATCGGGAGTTCCGATGATGACGGCATCGACGCCCGATTCTTTGTCGAGCAGTTCACGATAATCACGATACGGCCGAGCCTGTTTCAGTTCGTTCACCTGCAACGCGCTGTTGAGCTGTCGCTGGTCGACATCGCAAATGGCAACGATGGTCTGATCCAGCTTGTTGAGTTCCGGGACCAGGTAACCTCGCATCTGCCCACCCATCCCAATGCACGCAAACGACAGTTTTTCGTTTGGCGACTGGCCAGCCAGTAACCCCGACGGCAAAATCATGGGCAGCCCAAGTCCTGCCATTGCAGTTTGAGAAAATCGTCGACGAGAGACGCGGTGGGACATTACGGTCGGCCTTCTTGAAGAGGTGGGAGGACGGTTCAAGATGAATCGTAGTGGCAGGCCTGTAACAGTTGAACCTTTCCCAACTGTAAATTATCCAGCCGATTCGTAGATCTCACCACCTCGCGTCCGAACAAACGAAAGGTAGAACTACAAGCATTTCTTTCGCAGAGCCCAAACTATGTCAAAACGAATCACGTGCTCACTGGAACAGGATGCCTCAGGAATTTGACAATCCCTTGATGGACGAAAATGGGACTCCGCAACCTTGCTTACAGGCTGTTTACTCGGTCCCGCGCATGGAGATGCGTGACGTGTCCGAGTGATGAAAATCACAATTTGAGAAGGAGTATTATGGTTTACTAACAGAGGACAGTTATCGCCCTGTTGCTAAGATGTGCAGCCGATCGACTTTCTGCCTCTGCCGAGAATTCTGATGACCCGGGTGTTAGTGCTGGTGCCAACTGAGTTTGAACTACGAAAACTGCAGCCTTTAATTGCCGAGGCTGAAAGTTCAGCAAACTGCATCATCGCAACCTGTGGTTTTGGGCCGATCGTCTCAGGGATCAAGACAACTCAGTTGCTGACTCGACATAACCCGACAAAGGTCATACTGGCGGGGATAGCAGGAGCGATCGGTCCGCGATTCTCAATCGGAACAGCCGCCAGTTTTTCTCGGGTCGCCTGTTACGGAATCGGGGCGGGTGCCGGTTCAGAATTTCAAACGGCGAGTGAACTCGGCTGGACTCGTTGGAACGAAGCAACGACAACTCCGGGATCGCAGGATATTCTTCAGTTGCACAGCGGTCCGGCATCGTTTCAACCATGGCGCAGCGATTCAACAGCAGACTCCGGAGACGCTTCCGACAACTCTATCGACCAACCTCTGCTGCTGACCGTTTGTGCGGCGTCGGCGAATTCGACAGACGTTGCCGATCGACTCAAAAAGTTTCCACAGGCCGCTGCGGAGGACATGGAAGCCTATTCGGTAGCCATGGCGTGCCGTATGGCGAATGTTCCTCTGACCGTGATTCGAGGCATCTCGAATCTGGCTGGCGATCGTAACAAAGCTCACTGGGATGTTGATGCGGCCCTCAAAGCGGTCTCAACGTGGTTCACACCGGATAATCTTTCATGACGACAATTCATCTGGGCATCTCAACGTGCCCAAACGACACATTTGCGTTCCATGGCCTGCTGACCCGCAGCGTGGATTGGCGAGATCTCAACTTTGAAGTTGAACTCATTGATATCCAGCAGCTCAATGATCGGCTGTTTGCGGGCGAATTTGATGTCGCTAAAACCAGCTTTCATGCGGCTCTGATGTTGGCCAAGGAGACGGTCGTGCTGCCGTCTGGATCTGCTCTGGGATTTGGTGTGGGCCCGCTGCTGCTGTCGGCTCACGATGGTGATCAGCCAAACAATTCCAGTCAGGTCACTCTGTGCCCGGGAAAAGATACGACGGCGTCGCTGCTGTTTCAGTTGTTCTACCCGGCAACAACACAGATCCGACACGTGGTATTTTCTGAGATCATGCCGGACCTGAAAAACAAAAAGGCGGACTTCGGAGTTTGCATTCACGAAGGCCGCTTCACATGGCAAAACGAAGGGCTCGGCCTCGTGGAAGATCTGGGCACTCGCTGGGAAAAAGAAACCTCCTGCCCCCTGCCCCTTGGAGGCATCGTCGCTCGACGCCGTCTTGGTGCAGACACTATCGCCACAGTTCAGGCCGTCATTCACGATTCTCTGAAACTGGCTCTCGCAAATCCCGGCGTGGCGCTGCGGACGATGCGAAAGTATGCTCAGGAGTTCGACGATGACGTCCTGATGAAGCATGTCGATCTTTACGTCAACGACTGGACGGTTGAGCTGGGCGCCGTCGGAGAGAACGCGTTGAATGAGCTCTCACGAAGAGCTCAGGCCATCGGCCTTATCCCAAACAACAGCCCTGCTCTGCAGATCTTCGCAGGATCGTTGTAGAACGCTCTCAACGTTTCTTCTTAGACGCAGACTTTTGCGATTTGGCCCGATCTTTTGAGTGCTCATTCACCATGTTGTCCAGTTCGGCAAGACCAAGCGCAATCTTCTTGAAGAAGGAAGCATCGTGCCGGACGAGAATGAACCTCGGGTGATGAATCCAGAGTTCTCGCAGGCGGCGGTCGACCTCTATCGCCTGCTCGAGAGATTCGTTGCGGATCGGATTTCCACCTTCGATCGTCAACCCGCCCACCGCCGCGCTTTCGAAGAAGATGACGCCGTCATAGCGAGCCAGTTCTGCTTCAAACGTGGTACTCAGGGATGCGAAAAATTCCTCCGGCGGTTCCGGACAATATGCTGCACCATCCACTGTACCACGATCGCATAACAGAATCCGATCCGGATAAAGAAACGACTGGACATCCTCCAATTGACGCTGCACATGGTAAATCGCCTGCTGCGCCGCTGCGGCCGCTAGAGGCTGCGTGCTGCGAGGAAACCCACCGGAAAACAGCAACGTGGCGGACTCTGGAACAATGACGACTTTGTCGCCAATCTCTCGTCGAAACAGATCGGCCGCCGTTGTCTTGCCTCCGCCCGGACCACCGGTCAGCACAATTCGACATCGCCGCTTTCGCTCTCGAGTCAACTGCCGCATGAGCCATTCATTTTGCTCGTCGCTAAGCAGAGATCCGGAATCTTCTCCACGCGTATTCGACTTACGGATCGGATTCTTCATGGTACTGTTTCCTTCTCGTTGAGCGAATGCGAACGATCCGAAAGATGATTCGCGATGATTTACAAGCTGGGCCAAGTCCAGCAGCCGGTGGACTCATCCATGTGTTGAGTGTTGTCGTTTAACGGCGAGCCGAAGGCGGAGGCGACAATGAGCAGCGACGCCTGCGGCTTGCCGTTAAACGAATTGTTCACACGACCAGATAGACCTCAAGCCATCTTCGCTTTTCGCGACGAGTGATAAATCAACATCGCCCCGATGAGCGATAGGCCCGTCGACATTGCCAGAAACCAGGCGGGAAGATGTGTTTCGTTCTTTACTGCCAGATCCAAGCCCAGACGAGCCAACAACGGCTGCAACTCCGTGAGCGACAGCAGCAAACCATTGCTGACCGCATGCATCACGATGCCCGGGAAAATGCTGCCCGTGGAAAGTCTGATCCAGCCCAGTACGAACCCCAGCATAAAGGTCGCCGGAAATCGTTCCAGCGTCAGCGACTGATCAACAATCACATGAAACGCTGCAAACAAAAATGTGCTGGTAAACAACGCAGACTTCCGTCGCTCCGAGCGACCAAGCAGAGCACTCATCAGAAACCCGCGAAAGAACAACTCTTCACAGATTGCAGGAATCACCGCCAACGTAAGCAGTCGTAACAGAAGAGGCGTCTCCTGAGTCAACCGCTGTGCCAGCTCCTGCAATTTGGGATTGCTCAACAATTTGGTCCAGGCAGCGGTGCCCTTCCCCAACAGCAGTGCCTCGTAGCTTAATGTCCACAGTGTCGCGCCCAGCAGAATTGCTCCTACTAACGCCAACGGTTGAAAGCCGCGAATGGCATAGGCCGATGTGGCCCGAACTCGATTCCACGTCGTCAGCAACACAGGGAAGATTGTGAAAAGCAACAGAGTCATCAGACCAGAAAGCGCAAGCTGGCCGGAAAGATTCAGGGGATCAACCAGGCGACCACGCAATCCGGCGAGCACAATAAATGCGGGAAGCAAGGCCAACAGATAACCAATCCCCTGTGATTTCGACACCTCGTCGGTCAACTCAACCGGGCGCTTGCTCAGACTGCCTCCACCACTGTTGTTGGCAAACAGGACCGAGTCACTTCCGAAGACATTCGCCGCCAAGCGTAACGCCAGCACTGTGTAAGTCAGAGTGGCCACAAGAGTGATGACGAACAGATGCGGAGCCGCGATCCCCTGAAAGAGTTCTTTTCCCAGCAGAACAATGTTCACCAGTGGAAGCAGCGCCAGACCAATCGTCAGACGCACACCCGGCATTAAACTCAGGATACCCGGAGCCAAGGAAACCAGCATCAGCGGGATCAGCCACGCCTGCGCTTCACGGAAACTTCTAGCGAAGCTGGTAATGCTTAACAGCACGGCAGAGAAGAATGAAGCGAAGACAACCAGCAGCGACAGGACCTGCAGGAACATCCCGATCGATGCGCCTTCTCCCAGGATGACTCGATCAAAGCCGGTTCCATACAGAGTCAGAATCATGGCCGTCAGATTGATAATGGCTGTCAGCACTGCTACGGTGAAGACCGCGATGAATTTACCAGTCAGCAAGTTTCGTCGGGAAACCGGAGCGGCTATCAGCATCTCCAGAGTTCCACGTTCGCGTTCGCCGGCTGTCAGATCAATCGCCGGATAGACGGCACCAGTCATCGTCATCAACACCAGCATCAATGGCACAAACGCGCTGAGCGGTGATTCTTTCGGCCCGGTTGACTGCAGTGAAACTCGCGATATCGCAGGCATGACTTGTCGGCCAAAACGAGTCTGGTCCAGCACCGCGCGAACGTATTCATCTCGAAACGCCGATATCCTGCGAGCCGCCTCAGTCGCCGCTTTCGTGCTGAACGCATCGCCCTGACGGGCAATGATCCGAATCTCACTCTGCGTCACAACACCAGTCACAGGGTCCTGATGTGGCAGTGTTTCCAGAACGGCGACGTCTGCAATGCCCTCCCGGACAATCGACTCAAGATCTGTTCCCGGCGACTGAATATATTTCTCCAACCGGATTGTGGTCTCAACGCCATCAATCGAGCTCTGACCGTCGGGAAGTTTTCCTTCCAACAGTTGCTTTGTCAGATCTTCCAGACGAGCCTGGGAATCGTCGGATTTCTGATTCTTCCCCGAGTCCTGTAAATCCGCCGACTCTGTCGCGTCATCATTGCTTGTCTTAACCGGTGTTCCGCCAGCATTCTGCTCAGCCTCCGGAACCGCAAACAACGATTGCAGACCGGGAGAAAGGGTCTGATCAACAACGACTGCGGCCGCTGGAGCATTCAGGTCGATTCGCGAAACAGCAAACTTCTGAACAACAGAACCCAGCAACGGATAAACGATCAAAGGCATCACGATGAGCGTCGCAAGCGTTCTGCGATCGCGCAGGGATTCGCGAAGTTCTTTTCGCGCAAGCCTGGAGATCTTCCGCAGAGTGTTCGAGAAACCTGACGCGGGCGCAGAGATCGAAGCCGACGGCGAGTGCACCTTTGGAGAATCTTCTGATTCCTCTTTCACGCGATCATCGCTTTCCGGCAGAGGCTTCAGGAAGCTTTAACGCTGATGCATCGAGGTCGATCTGCTGTTCTCGCGCCATCAGGTCGAGAAACATGTCCGTCAGAGATTCACGCCCCGTCACGCTCCGCAGTTCATCGAGTGTTCCTTCAAGCTGGAGTCGACCACGAAACATCAGACCAAAACGATTGCACAGGCGCTGAGCTTCATCTAATCGATGAGTACAAAAGATCACGGCTTTGCCGATCTCCTTCAGATGGGACGTAAAATCAAAGATGCGTTTGCTTCCGACGATATCAAGTCCGCGGGTCGGTTCGTCCATCAACACAACCGGCGGATCGTGCATCAGAGATCGTGCCAGATTGACTCGCTGCTGCTGACCAGTACTCATCCCTGCACATTGGCGATCCATGAACTTTCGCAGCTCGAACAGATCGGCCAGTTGCTCCACTCGAGCAGCAGCAGCAGCAGCCGGAACATCGTACAAGTCCGCGAAGTAGTGCATCAATTCTCGCGGCGTGAGCCATTGATACAACCCCGCACTGGCCGAGACCAGCGCCATGTTTCGTTTGACCTCTTCGGGAGATTTCGCGACATCAAAGCCGGCAATGCGAGCAGTTCCGGAGGTCGGCTTGAGCAAGCCCAGCATCATGCGGAGTGTGGTTGTTTTGCCAGCCCCGTTCGCACCGAGAAGTCCATAAACCTCGCTAGTGCTCACCTGCATGGTGACTCCATTGACCGCTAAGACATCGCCGGCCGCCGTGGGAAATCTTTTGACGAGATCTCGCACGTCAATGACAGCGTCTGTTCGCCGTTCGCTGTCTGACATCGCCATGAGATTTTGCGGCCTGAAGAATAGGAGAGACCTGGAACGATCAATCGAACGCAGTGTCGTACGTCGCAATGCTCACGATTCGTTAAGCATTCTTGGGATTTCCGGCATTGAAATCCAATCGAGGGGCAACCTTTTTGAGACAGAATTTACGGACGTTTCACCACTTGACCATCCTTGTAGAACACTCATATCGAGGAGTGGCTACTAAAAGCCGTGCCCAAACAGGAATCTGAAATCGTCCAGGAGTTCGAATTTGAGGGACGCTTTTTCGACCGACATTATTGTCACGACGAGCCGCCAGAGTGTTTTCCTCGGATCGCGGTCGGTACAATTTTTGGCGCGGCGTGCCTCGTAAACGCCTCATCTGAAATCCTGAATCAATGACCTCTTCTCCACAGATCTGGTGTAGCCATGAGCAATAGAAATTCTCAGTCTCGCAGACAATTCCTGGGACGTTCAGCCGCCGCGCTTTCCGCGCCGTGGATACTGCCAGCCCATGTGCTCGGTCGAGACGGAGCCGTTGCGCCCAGTGAAAAAATCACTTTGGGCGTCATCGGTATCGGCCCACGATGTACTTATGACCTTCAAGCGATGCTGGGACTTCCCGACGTGCAGTGCGTTGCGATCGCCGACGTGCAGGCCAGCCGTCGTGATGCCGGAAAGGCACTTGTCGACAAGCATTATGGCAGCACGGACTGCAAGCTCTACGGGGACTTCCGTGAACTGCTCGATCGCAAAGATATCGACGCCGTCCTGATTGCCACCGGAGATCGCTGGCATGCCACCGCTTCTATGCTGGCGGCTCAGGCTGGTAAAGACGTTTACAGCGAAAAGCCGTGCGGTCTGACGATCGAACTGTGCCAGCAATTGGCCGACACCATGAAAGCCACGGGCCGAATTTTTCAAGCAGGAACGCAACGCCGCAGCGTGCCGAACTTCCAGCAGGCTGTGCAGCTCGCCCAGACTGGGAAACTTGGCAAACTGCAGACGATGTATGCATCAGTTTACGTGCCAACTCTCGACATTAGCTGGCTGCCTGGCGAGCCAACTCCGGCCAAGAGCGTTTGCGATTGGAACATGTGGCTCGGCCCAGCCGTCTGGCGGCCTTACAACAGCCAGTATGTCGTCGGCAAATGGCGTGGCTACTACGACTTTGACTCCGGTGCTCGAATCCTTGACTGGGGCGCGCATACAGTCGACCTCTGCCAATGGGCCAATCAGGCTGATGGCACAACTCCGATTTCCTATGAGCCGTCGGATGCAGGGATTACCTGCAAGTATGAAAACGGTGTGACTCTGTTTCTGGATTTTCTCGCCACTCCATTTGGTGATCGCAGTCCAAACTGGCACACACAACTCGGCACCTGCCCTGTTAAGTTTGTGGGTGATGAAGGTTCAATTGAAACGGGTGACAGTGGGGAAACGGAAGTCTCTTCTGCTGCACTTCGCAAGGAACTGCAGGAATCCGCAGGCAAGGTCAAGGGCCTTGACGTCACAGCTCACGCTCGCAACTTCTTTGACTCTATCAAGACTCGTAAGCCGACTGTTGCTAATGCAGAAGTCATGAGGAATTCTCATATCGCCTGCCATGCCGCCGCATTGTCCTGGATCCTGAAGCGCAAGCTGACATTCGATCCGGTGAAGCAGGAATTCATTGGCGACGAAGAAGCCAACGGCCTGCGATCACGACCAGCTCGAAACTGGGCCTGATAAGCTCGGTTGGTGATTCGGAACCAAACAGACTTCAAACCGACTTCTTCCAGGGCCGCGACAATATCAGTTTGTCGCGGCCCTGTTGATTAAAGAATCCGTTACACAGACCTGCTTCACAACTCTCATGAGGTGAACTCCATGGCCATTCTTGTTCCATCGCCGACTCGCATTGAAGCTCCCGGTCATCCGCCAAAGACGATCGAAGAATACATCGGTCGAGTAAACTCCGGAACAAAGGACGTCAGCATCGCTCGGATGGTAAGTCCATGTGGCTGGAGCGAACCCGGGCAGACTCCGGAATTCGACGAATACACCGTGGTGCTTCGAGGCCAACTGCGTGTGGAAACACCGGAGACCGTGTACGACGTGGCTGCAGGTCAAGCCATAATCGTGGCTCGCGGCGAATGGGTGCGTTACAGCTCACCGGCCGAGGGCGGAGCGGAATACATCGCCGTCTGTCTGCCAGCATTTTCTCCGGACACGGTTCATCGCGAAGACTCAGCGAATTCCTGAGCCCACTTGTTTGGCCGAGGTGTTTACCGTGCCGTGGCCCCTCACATCCCGAAGACGACCATTTCTTCAGTCGGCTTTTTACAGCCTCAATCAGTACAGCAGCCTGAATTCTGGAAACTGACCTATGCACTGCAATCCTGCTTACAACATCAAGGGCCTGGCTCTGTCGTTTATGGCTGCCGCCCTTGTCGGCTGTGGAGGCTCCAACACTCCGACAGCACCTGACGGAGAAATGTCGACTCAGGATCTAAATCAGGTCACTCAATTTGTAGCGGCCTCTCCAGCCGATGCAGAGGCACTCGTGAAGGCCGTCGAGAAAGCTGTCGCTCACCAGGACGTCAATGCGTTCAATGCGATCATCGACGAGAACCGCATGGTTGACCGAATTCTGGCGGGGCTTGATCTGAAGCAGGGTTTTCGCAATGGTTTCATGCAGGGCATGAAAGAGGGCGGTGGGCTCTCCAGCCTGTCAAATGAAATCATTGGCACTGTTCAGAATGGCGGCGACTACACGTTCGTCCGAATGGTCAAGCATGAAGAAGAAGTGCGTCCGCTGTTCCGCCTTGTCCTGCCGGAATCGGCCGGCATCAACTATCACGAACTGGTTGTCAGTGTTGATGCCAATAAGCAACCACGGATCGCAGACATCCACGTCCATCTGAGCGGAGAAATGTTATCGCAGAGCATCCGACGTCTGGTGTTGCCGGCCGTCGCCGCAGAAAACGCCGGAATCCTGGCCCGGTTGTCCGGAGCGGAGTCTGAGTACATGAATCATATTGAGAAGATGAAGGAGATCAACAACCTCTCGAAAGCTGAAAAGTATCAGGAAGCCATGGCGTTGTTCGCATCTCTTCCGGAAGCCATGCAAAAAGACAAGACAGTTCTGTTGTCAAAGCTGATTGTGGCTCAGAACATCAGCGACACAGAGTATTCGAAGGTCATTCAGGATCTTGAACGCTACTTCCCCAATGACACTTCTCGCGACTTTCGCGCTATGGATCTCCTGATTATGCAGGGGAAACACGAAGAACTGCTGAAAACCGTCGATCGATTATTGCAGATGATTCAGGATCCGTACCTGAATACGCTCAAGGTCGACAGCCTCTTGACTCTGAACCGCATGGACGAAGCTCGCAAAGCCATCGCGGAAGCCCGAACAGCAGCTCCGGATCGGATCGATGTCTATTGGGTTGAGGTCTCTATGCAGCTCAAGGCTAAAGACCATGCGGCAACCGCCGCGTTGCTGGATGAAATAGGAGAAAAATTCGGCATGGCCTTCAACGACCTGACATCAGTCCCCGAATACGCAGAATTTGCCGCATCGGAGATCGGAAAGGAATGGATGTCTCGTCAGGCAGCCGTTCCGGAAGCACAACCAGCCATCCCTGAGCCGCTCGCCACTCCGGAAGCGACAAAGCCTCAGTAACGTTTCGGCTTTTGCAGGAAACGTCGACTGCTGCTCGGCGGTAAACAATTGGACCATCAACCGGTCAGCGTATCAACCATTCATGCTTACAGAAGCCACCGGTCCATCGAAGGCCACAGTGCTTCACTTCTGCAGAAACTGCACATCACTGGCACATTCGGCGATCACGAAATGGTCTGAGTGATTCTTTCTGCCGACTCATGATTGTGTGTCCGGTTGAAAATGCCGAAGGCAGGCAGACTCATACGAAACCTTCGAAATCCTTCTTCCATCGCTCTGGACAGCGCGGAATAGCCTGCGATATCAACCCGCCCGCCCTGTGAAGCGAGGCCGAAACATCGAACGATCGAGATTCGGTTTCGCTTCATCGAGCAACCCGGCAGTGGCCGCCATGGATGGCAACTACTGTCCCGGGAAGTGTGCTTTGTTCTGCGACAAGACAATTCGGCGGACAGTTGGTTCTTCATTCTGCGGGATTCGGCTTAAGCTGCCGAAGTGAATGAGAACTGCCTGACGCGATTCGGAACAAAGTGGTTGTCCAAACAAAATGGAAGAACCGAACGATGCTGCATCTGCAGTCTGAGGTTCACTCGAACACAACGGCAGTCTTTGCCGAAACACAACATTGAAGAATTCTCCCCAAGGGAATAAACAATTCATTGTTCGTGTATCGAATCTGACTGTTGCACAGGATCGGGTGATCTTCGGGGCTGTGACTGTCGATATTGACTGATACGAGTCAATATTGCTGCAGATGCACCTGCTGTTCGTCATGGAGGATTGAATGGCTACCAAGGTCAGTGAAGATGTTTCTGAAGTCTGGGTTACCTACAAGCAAGACCAGACGAATCAGGAACTGCGGAACCGTCTCATGGAGCGGTATCTGCCGCTGGTCAGATACAACGCGGAACGGGTATGGGCCAAACTACCCGAAGGCGTTGACCTGAACGATTTGATGTCAGCCGGAGTTTTCGGGCTGATGGATGCAATTGAAGCTTTCGACATGGACCGCGGGGTCAAGTTTGAAACCTATTGCGTACCGCGAATTCGTGGGGCGATGCTCGACGAACTCCGTACCATGGACTGGGTTCCTCGTCTGGTTCGCAGCAAAGCGAGCAAGGTTGAAGCAGCCCGCAAAGTGGTCGAAGCTCGAGTTGGACGCCCACCAACCGAATCAGAGATCGCGGAGCAGATGAGTCTTTCGATTCAGGAATTCGAACGACTCAAAGCAGAAGCCAGCGCGATCAATCTGGTGAGCCTCGAAAAGAAATGGTACGAAACCGACAGCTACAAGGACGTCCGCGAAGTGGACGTTGTTGAGGATGTCCGTTGCGAAGACCCAACTGAAGGCATCCAGAAAATGGATGTGATGAAGCTGGTCACCAAGGGCCTGAACCGCAACGAACGACTCATCATCATTCTTTATTACTATGAAGAACTGACGATGAAAGAGATCGGCAACACACTTGGACTTTCAGAATCACGCGTCAGCCAGATGCATTCCAGCATCGTCGCTCGCCTGAAAGAACAACTGGATCGTCGCCGACCGGAATTTGGCTAGTCTTCAAACACAGCCGCAAATACAAATGCTATTCTCAAGCCCTCGTCATTCACACGACGAGGGTTTTTTGTTGCGCGGAGGAGTCTGCTGTTAGTCTGAATGAAGGGGTCACCGCAACATTTGCTCAAGACGCATCCTGGGAAAGTGCCAAAATCTGGTACAGGCATTAACAACGATTGAGTTCGGAGCGCGAACCGGGGACAATCCTGTGGAAGGAACCAGTGCACACAAGCAATTCTCCACACGGTGTGAATTGAGGCCGGGTGTTCGCGGGGTACTTTATACAGACAGCCTCAATCGTGGCTGCGTAATGAATAACTCCTCAAAAGGAGGCGGACATATGACACGATCTCATTGCCGACGTTTTCGACGCCTGAACGGATCTCGACGACACCTGCTCCAGACGGCGGCGTG
This sequence comes from uncultured Planctomycetaceae bacterium, assembly GCA_903823635.1. Taxonomy (GTDB): domain Bacteria; phylum Planctomycetota; class Planctomycetia; order Planctomycetales; family Planctomycetaceae; genus SXXK01. The sequence goes on along the minus strand of CAIJTV010000589.1, from coordinate 9,094 downwards.
CGGATTTGGCTCCGTCGCAGCCAGTTTTTTGATGAACCAGACGCTGGCAGGCAACGAAGCGGAGAAAACACGCAACGGAGAACTGGGTTCGAAGCCCACTCATTTTCCACCTAAGGCGATGAGTGTCATCTTTCTGTACATGGACGGAGGTGTCTCGCAGGTTGATTCGTTCGACCCGAAACCTCGCCTCAACGAAGAGCACGGCAAACCGTTCCCGACCAAGATCGAGCCCACTCAATTCAATAACATCGGAAATACTCTTGCGAGTCCATGGAAGTTTAAGCAGTACGGCCAGAGTGGAATCCCGGTCAGTGATTTATTTCCTGAGACAGCCAAACATGTCGATGACATGGCTGTGATTCGCTCCATGACCAGCGGATTTCCGGAACACACCAATGCGAATTACTTCCTGCATACAGGTTCAGGCCTGCAGGGACGTCCATCCATGGGAGCATGGTTTGGATATGGACTGGGAACAGAGTGTGAAGATCTGCCACATTTTGTTGTGCTCAACGGTGGCCTGATTCCCCCCGGGGGACTCGACAACTTTGGCAGCGGATTTCTTCCCGCCAGTTATCAGGGTTCGGTCTTCGGACTCGGCGATTCTCCTGTCTCCGATATCAAGCCTCGTGAGTCGAGTGCTCAATTGCAACGACGGAAACTGGAGTTGATTCGCAAGCTGGATCTGGTGACAGCCGAAAAGTACGGCCACGATGATCAGATTGAATCGGCCATTGTGAATTATGAACTGGCGGCCAAAATGCAGTTGGCAGTACCGGACCTGATGGATCTAAGCGGTGAAACGCGGGAGACTCAGGAGATGTATGGCATGTTCGATGAATTCCCGAACACACAATCATTCGGACGCGAATGCCTGCTGGCCCGGCGACTTGTCGAACGAGGCGTGCGATTCATCGAACTGACCTGCCCTGGCGGAAACGGCGACCGCTGGGATCAGCACAGTAATCTGGTTGATGGACATACCAAGAATGCAAAGTCCGTCGACAAGCCAATCAGCGGTCTTCTGACGGACCTCAAACAGCGAGGTCTTCTGCAGAGAACTCTTGTCGTCTGGTCGGGTGAATTTGGCCGTACACCATTCGCTCAGGGTTCCGACGGACGCGACCATAATCAATACGGCTTCTCCATGTGGATGGCTGGTGGTGGAATCAAAGGTGGAACGATCTACGGAGCCACTGATGAATTCGGTTACAAAGTCGTCGAAAACAAGGCCGAGATCCACGACATGCATGCCACGATGCTGCATTTGATGGGGATGGATCACGAACGAGTGACCTACCGTTTCGGTGGCCGCGACATGCGTCTGACCGATGTCCATGGAGTCGTGCTTAAGGACGTGCTGAGCTGACTCAATTTCGCTCAAGAGTTCTGACTCCAGGTGAACTCAGACCCTGCGTGAATAGACATTCCGACCGCCATTGCGTCAGAATCCCGGTTGACGACTCTGTGCATATCTTTAGAGGATCAAGCTATGTCTCCAAAGGCTGAGACAATCCCTGTTGACCATCAGGAGCGCGCGGCGCGGCTGGTGGACGCATGTCGAAGAATCCGTGAACAGGTGGGACGCATTGTTGTCGGACAGGAAGATGTCGTCGAACAATTGCTGATAGCGATTCTGGCACGCGGACATTGCCTTCTCGAAGGTGTCCCGGGACTGGCCAAGACACTGATGGTGAAATCTCTGGCGGAGTCCATGAGTCTTTCGTTTCATCGGATCCAATTTACTCCCGACCTGATGCCGGCTGACATCACCGGTACAGACATCATTCAGGAGAATCGAGAAACCGGCCATCGCGATCTGGTCTTCGACAAGGGTCCAATCTTTACGCAGATGCTGCTGGCGGATGAAATCAATCGTACTCCGCCGAAAACACAGGCCGCGCTGCTGGAAGCCATGCAGGAGCACGAAGTCACCGTTGGCGGAACAACCTATCGTCTCGATGAACCATTTTTCGTACTGGCGACTCAGAACCCCATTGAACAGGAAGGCACTTACCCGCTTCCGGAAGCGCAGCGGGATCGCTTTTTGTTTAATGTGATCGTCGACTATCCCAGCCGGGATGAAGAAGGTGAGATCATCGATCGCACAACTTCAACCATGTCCGCCAAACCACAGCCGGTGGTTTCCGGTGCGGAGATCATCGAGTACCAGCAGACCGTCCGTCTCGTTCCTCTGCCGGAACACGTCAAGAATTTCGTGCTGGATCTTGTGCGATCCGCCAGACCGAAAGATCCCACAACAGCATCATGGGTTCGTGATCTGATTGACTGGGGACCAGGACCAAGAGCCTGTCAGCAACTTGTGCTGGCGGCTAAAGCTCGCGCGTTGCTGCATGGTCGACACCATGTGACTCGCGATGACGCGGAAGCCCTGGCGTTCCCTGTTCTGCGACATCGCATCGTGCCGACGTTCAACGCCGAAGCAGAAGGCGTCAGTGTCGATGACATCATTCGGCGACTGTTGCGTGAATTGCCAAAAGCCTCGAAGCAGTTGCTCTAAGCGATCCGCCGGAAAGATCTCATGGCACACGTATCAGACTTACTGTCAGGCGGCGATATCGCTCGATTCTCCAGCCTGCAGATTCTCGCCAAGGGAGTGGTCGAAGGCTTCTGTTCAGGACTCCATCGTTCGCCTCACAAAGGCTTCAGCGTGGAGTTCAAGGAGCATCGGTCGTATGTTCCCGGCGACGATATCCGCACGATCGACTGGAAGCTGTTCGGTAAAACAGATCGACTCTATATTCGTGAATACGAAGAAGAAACGAACCTGCGTTGCACGATCCTGCTGGATTCCAGTGGCTCAATGGCTTACACCGGATCACGCAGCAACGGACTCAGCAAACACGCTTACGCTGTTCGTACGGCCGCTTGCCTGACTTATCTTCTGTTGCAGCAACAGGACAGCGTAGGACTTGTGACTTTTGACAAGCAGGTGCGTCGCTACATTCCTCCGCGAGCACGACCCAAACATCTGCAAGTGATCATTAACGAACTGACAGCCCAGAAGCCGGAGTTCGAAACGGAATTGGGCACCGTGTTTCACGAGATGGTCTCAAAGCTTCACCGCCGAGGTCTTGTGGTCATCATCTCGGACCTGTTCGGTGACGTTGATCAGCTTATGAAAGCATTGGCTCATTTTCGCCACTCAAATCATGAGATCCTGATCTTCCAGATCTGGGACCCGGATGAACTTGATTTTCCGTTCCGGCAATGGACTCAGTTCGCTTCGCTCGAATCAGCAACGAATCGGCATCTGGTGGATCCAGCTCAGATTCGTCGGGCTTATCTCGAGAAGCTGGCTCAGTTCCGAGAGCAACTAACCAACGGATGTAATCGGCATCGCATCAGTTTGGTTCCACTGACGACCGATCAGCCTCATGCGGACTCGCTGGCCGCATTTCTTTCCTATCGGCGTAAAGGTCGCTGACAGGAAGCTGCTTCTGTCGATCCCTTAACAGGTAGGTACGGTGGGCTGCTGACATACTCGTTTAACGGCAAGCAGGCGTCGTTGCCCGATTTCGCCTGCGCCCGCGGCTCGCCGTTAAGCGAAAACGCTTACAGCGATCTCGACCTCAATCGACGAAATGAAACTCATTCAGCCCCAGCAACGCCTGCAGGTAATCATTCCAACGGGCTGCCTGTTCAGCGTCAGACGCCGTGCTGCTATCCTGTAGGTACTGTGTTGAAAGCTCCAGTTCCTGAGCATTGGGTTCGCGAGCGAACAACAGCCGATAACAGGTCCGCAATCGCTCCTTCTGATCAGCAACTGGCCGCAGCCTTTCGTAAAGGGCTGACGATTGTTGTTCCATCCATGCGGAGTTCAGAACAAACAGTTGCTGCAACGGTGTCGTCGTCGGATCGCGCCGAGGACTGTGAGAACTGGCCTCCGGAAAATCATGCATTCGCAACATCGGATGCAGTTCTTCTCGCTCGACCTTCACGTAAATTGTGCGACGCACATTATTGAGATCATCGATTGACTGTGAAGGACCTCCCATTTTCAGGTCCAGTTTTCCACAGACAGCAAGCGTCGCGTCGCGCCACATTTCGATGTCCAGCCGACGGCGATTAGATCTCCACAAGAAATGGTTGGCCGGATCGACAACGTTACCATCTTCTCGAAATGCTGCGGACTGCCGATAGGCCGCCGACAGAAGTATCTCGCGATGCAGCCATTTCAGGTCCCATCCATGACTCACAAACTCTGCGGCCAGATATTCCAGCAGCTCCGGATGTGTTGGCCGATCTCCCTGAACACCAAAGTCGCTCGGAGTACGAACCAGTCCGGCATTGAAATGCTGATCCCAAATGCGGTTAACAATGACCCGGGCCACCAACCCGTGTGACTTCGTCAACAGCGATTCCGCCAGTTCGGCTCGACCACTGCCCTTTGTGAATCGCGACTCTTCAACCGGTTGAAAGACTTTCAGAAAACGCCTCGGTACGATTTCACCGGGATTCGACGGATTACCCCGGCGAAACACCGGAAGATCTCGAAACTCACCTTCACGATATTCAAGCCGCGTTCGATCGGCTCCGTCCGGCTGCACATACAGACTGGCTTCTCGCAACACATGAGCCCAGGGCAGTTCGACATTCGGATTCGCAGCCTTCAGATCAGCGATCTGCTTTTCGACAGCTTCTGCTTCAGGAGATTTCTGCTCCTTGAGTGGCTTCAATTTGACTTCAAGATCCTTGATCTGTTGCCGAACAGCCTTCACGGCCGCGACTTCCGACGCTGGCAGCAACGGTCGTTCATCAAGTTGAGAACTCGCAAAGACTCCTGCCAGTCCGTAATAATCCTGTGTCGAGATCGGATCAAACTTGTGGTCATGGCACCGCGCACAGGAGACCGTCAGTCCCAGAAACGTTCGAGAAACCGCATCGATCCGTTCATCCCATTCATCAGCAACGATCTGCTCAATCACCGAGGGAGCAAGTGCCAGCTCCTTCCAATAGGTTGGACTAAGGCCGATGAATCCGAGTGCGGCCAAATCGGCTGGCTGCGTTTCTGGAATCAGATCGGCCGCGAGTTGCAGTCGGAGAAACTGGTCATAAGGCATGTTCTGATTGAATGCCTGAACGACCCAGTCACGATACATCCAGCCTCGATCTGTCGGACTTTGCCAGTCAGGAGTGAAGTCCGTGTATCTCGCCAGATCCAGCCACACTCTCGCCCAGCGCTCGCCGAAATGGGGTGACGCGAGTAATCGATCAACAGCTTTTTCGATCGCATCAGGCGACTGATCATTGACGAACACATCCAGCTCCTCAGGAGTCGGTGGCAAGCCAATAACATCAAATGTGAGCCGTCTTAGCAGAGTCGCGCGGTCAGCTTCCGGATTGGGAGCCAGCTTGTGGTCGTTCAACCGTGCAAGAATAAAGGCATCGAGAGGACGCTGAACCCAGTCACTTTCTCCTACTGCTGGAATTGGAGCAGAATTCAGAGGCTGAAACGACCAGAACTGCCGTGCAGTTTCATAGTCGATTTCATGGGTGGCTGGTCTCGGAGCCACTTTGTATTCCGGCAAAACCGCACCGTCACTGATCCATCGCTCAAACACAGCGATTTCTTCATCGGGCAGTTTTCCTTCCGGTGGCATCTGGAGATCGACATCGGAATAGCGAACCGTGTGCAGCAGGAGACTCTTCGCAGGCTCTTTCATTGAGGTGATCATCCCTCGACTACCACCGGACGCGATGCCTTCTGCCGTATCCAGAATCAGGCTTCCGTTGTCGGGCCCTTTTTCAGTCGAGTGACATTCATAACAGCGTTTCGCCAGCAAGGGCCGAACGACGGTTTCAAAGTACTCCAGCTTCGCCGGATCTGCCTGCGTGACACTGGCGCCGCTTGACTGGATTGCGGTACGATCATCTGAAAAGACGATCCCGCAGAAGAAAGAACTCGTTAAGAAGATCCATCCGCACAAGTTCAGCGAAAGATGAGTTCCAGCGAGTTGCGACATAGGATCTCTGCCAAAGTCAAAACTGGACCACGGACCTGAAACCATACGTTGTCATCCTGAGAGGATCCTTCGAGGCCGACACTGAATGTTTTCACGACCAGTGTACCACCATTCTATTTTGTCTGAGCGTTAGAACGCAAACTGCATTTGAGATTCGCAACGGCTTACCTGATCGTTCTTTACCGCAGAGTCTTCGCACACGCAACGTACTTCGGGATTCTCAGATCCGGCATATTCAAAAGGTGTATCCCGCCTGTTGCAGCGGCAGCGGAAGTTTATTGTTTTCGCGGCCAGTCTATCTGACGGCGTGCGATGACTTCGGGAGCCGTGCGCTAGATCCTGCGCTGCGAGTTGAGTTGCGTGAGGTAAGCCTGCCCAAGCTGCTTTCTTCCGTATGCCCGATCCTAACAAGGGCGTGAACTCACTTCATTTATCCCCAATTGCCCTGGCTGACGAGAGATTCACAATGCCGCGGAAAAGTCTGATTTCGTTTCTGAATCTGTTTTCATTCCGATTTCTGCAGAAGGAATCGACTCGTCGCCGCAAGTCTCGAAATCGTCTGATTGGGACTCGCCCTTCAGCGATAGAATCACTCGAAGCTCTGGAAGATCGCACTCTTCTCAGCGTATCGGTAACACTGGCGACAACATCTTTGTCTGCTTCGGCAACAGAAGTTGTCATCAATGGTACGGACTTTGATCCGATCGTCTCTAACAACACCGTAACGTTCAACAAAGGAGCCATCGGTGTCGTGACGGCTGCAACAGCTACGTCGTTAACGGTAACGTTTACGACCGAGCCGTCCTCGGCAGGAAATCTTACCGCAATCGTCACGTCCAATAGTGTTAGCAGCGGCTCGGCTGTCCAGGTTGCTACCGTCATTCCTGACGTGATCAGCAATCCGGCCAGTATTCCCGCCAATGAAACCACGCTCCTGATCGATGGCGATGGCTTTGACACAACGGCTTCAAACAACACAGTCACGTTTAATAATGGAGCTGTCGGCACTGTTTCTGCGGCAACTGCGACTTTACTGACTGTGACGCTGACCACGCCCCCCACCACAGCCGGCCCACTGAATGCGACCGTAGTGACAAATGGTGCCAGTGGCGCAGCAACGCAGGTTGCTACTGTTGCACCAGTCGTGACAAGCAGCTCTGCATTTCTTGCTGCAAACCTCAACACGGTAATCATTGCGGGCCTGGGATTCGACACAACGGCAGCGAATGATTCAATTACTTTCGATAATGGAGCTGTCGGGGCAATCACTGCCGCCACAGCCACTTCATTAACTGTGAACCTGACAACTCGCCCGGTGACCGCAGGTAGTTTCACGGCCGTCGTGACCAGCAACGGAGTCAGCAGTGGTGCTCCGGTTCAAGTAGCACTCGTGACACCGGTAGTTACGTCGTCAACGGCACAGGTTGCGGCAAATGCATCGACGATCACCGTCAGCGGCTTTGGATTTGACCCGACCGTCGCAAGTAACGCGGTCACACTGAACAATGGCGCGGTCGGCACCATCACATCGGCAACGCCAACCTCAATGACGGTTTCGTTTTCAACGAAGCCCTCCACCGCGGGCAGTTTGACGGCGATTGTCACAACGAATAGTCAGAACAGCGGAAGCGCCACCCAAATCGCGGCTATCACGCCCGTGGTCACCAGCAGTACAGCAAGCCTCGCTGCAAATGCAGCCACGGTTGTGATCGCGGGCCTGGGTTTCGACACGACTGCGGCTAACAATACCGTTGTGTTGAGCAGTGGAGCCGTCGGGACCGTTATCTCGTCCACTGCGACGTCGATGACTGTTGGGTTTGATACTTCTCCCGAGACGATGGGCAGCTTGACCGCCGTTGTCACGACTAACAGCCTCGGGAGTGGCTCTGGCGTGCAGGTGGCCACCGTCAAACCTGTTGTGACCAGCAGCACCTCGAACCTTCTGGCCAATGTCGCGACGATGACCATCAACGGCTTTGGATTTGATTCGACAACGCCATCAAATAATACCGTTCAGTTCAACAACGGAGCCGTCGGTACTGTAACTGCGGCTACGGCCACTTCTCTGACAATCAGCTTCTCAACGAAACCCAAAGCCGCCGGAAGTCTGACGGCGATCGTGACCACAGGCGGACAAACCAGTGGCACTGCAGCTCAGGTGGCTACCGTTAAACCGGTGATCACCAGCAGTACAGCTGCTTTAGCAGCGAGCTCCAACACTCTGACAATCAGCGGCTTTGGCTTTGATCCAATCGCTTCCCGCAACACCGTTGTCCTGAACAACAGCGCTGTAGGGACCGTGACTTCTGCAACAAACACTTCGCTGACAGTCACGTTTTCAACGCGGCCGGCCACAGCCGGTAGTCTGACGGTCATCGCAACAACCAATAGCCAGAACAGTGGTTCAGCGTTGCAAGTCGCCAGCATTACTCCCGTCGTCACCAACAGCACGGCCAGCCTTCTCGCAAATGCGTCCACAATCACGATAAACGGATTCGGATTTGATCCGACAGCAGCGAATAACTCAGTAACTTTGAACAACGGTGCCGTGGGTACGATCGCGTCTGCGACTGCCACATCACTCACCGTGACACTGACCACGAAACCGACGAAGGCAGGTAGTCTTACCGCCATCGTGACCACCAATTCCGAGACCAGCGGCTCCGCAACTCAGGTAGCAACCGTGACGCCGGTTGTATTGGCCAATACCGGCAACATCCTGAGAGCAAACGCGACGACACTGACGATTATCGGAAGCGGATTCGACACCACGCTGGTCAACAACACGGTTACTTTTAACAACGGTGCTGTTGGATCTGTCTCTGCTGCAACTGCAACAACCCTGACTGTGTCACTAACCACTCTGCCAACTTCTGTTGGAAACCTGTCAGCCATTGTTGTCACAAACAGTGTGTCGAGTGGCGCATCGGTGATCGTGGCATCGGTTGTCCCGTCCGTCTCGGTAATCACCTCTGGCCTCACAGCCAATGCGAGCACGGTAACAATCGCAGGTCTGGCCTTTAGTACGACCGCATCGCAGAACACTGTTGTGTTCAACATCGGTGCTGTGGGGACCGTCACTGCAGCAACAACCACTTCACTGACAG
>CAIJTV010000588.1:0-10807 GCA_903823635.1 uncultured Planctomycetaceae bacterium | reverse complement strand
GAGATCACTTCAATTCTGCAAGAAAGTTATTCCGCGCGAAATGTCCGTCGCTTTGCTGATGAACTAAGCAGTCTCGCCTGTGAAACTTGCGAAATTCTTCGAGACTCGATCTTCAATGCAACAAATGCAGTGTTCGCACTTCGCGACAGATCGTGGACCGCATACAACTCCTTTATTCCCTGCGAGATTTTGAAAATTGACTTTGCTGTTTGCCATTTTTCTGCGATTCGCACGAGTTTATTGGCCCGTTGTTTGCGAGAAGCTTGCTCCATGAATGCTGATTTAAATCCGCTCCTTTTCAAAGAGGGGTTTCCTGCGTACGACCGAGTTTTGCCGGAGCACATTGCCTCTGCAGTAGCGGAGTTTTTGGTCCGTTGTCGAGAAATTCTCTGCAAGGTTGAATCTTCCGACGAAGCATCATGGGCTGCTTTGCTGGATCCGCTTGAAGAAATCGATCTGTTGTTTGAGTACGGCTGGTCTCCAGTCGGGCATTTGTTGAGCGTCGCCAATTCTGACGAGCTTCGCGCGGCACATGATGAATCGATGCCGAAGGTGGTCGAATTCGGTTTGCAGATTCGGCAGAGTGAATCAATCTATCAGAAGTTGCTGGCTCTGCGCAACTCGACAGACTGGAGCCACTTCAGTAGTGCTCAGCAGCGAATTGTGGCCCGCATGATTCAAAGTGCAGAGCAGTCCGGGATCAGCTTAGTCGGCAAAGATCGTGAACGATTCAACGAAATTGAACAGGAACTGTCTCAGCTTGGAACGGACTATTCCAACAATTTGCTGGATGCCACCAAAGCCTTTTCGCTGGACATCACGGACGCAGGCGATGCTGACGGTTTTCCCTCCAGTCTGCGGAGAATTGCGGCCGCCTCATGGACTCGAGCAGATGAAAATTCCGGCAAGACGCCAGCCTCTCCTGAGGCCGGGCCGTGGCGGATTACTCTGGATCATCCGTGCTTCGGACCGTTCATGGAGCACTGTCGCAATCGAGAGCTGCGCGAAACGTTGTATCGTGCTTATGTGATGCGAGCCGGTTTCGGTCAGACGGATAATTCACCGCTGATTTCTCAAATTCTGAAGTTAAAGAAGGAACAGGCAAAGCTGCTGGGGTTTGAGTGTTATGCGGATCTGAGCTTGTCTCGCAAGATGGCCGGAGATGTGGCTGCCGTTCAGCAGATGTTCGACCGACTGCTGGCGTCCTCGCATCATGTTGCAAAAAAAGAGCTGGAAGAGTTGCAGGAGTTCGCACAGAGCAATGGTCATATAGGCTCGCTGGCTCACTGGGATATCCCGTTCTGGGCGGAACGACTACGTGAGCAACGTTATTCGTTTACCGACGAACAACTGAGGCCGTACTTTTCGCTCGACCGAGTCCTTGCTGGTTTGTTTGAGCTTTGCCAGTCACTGTTCGGGATCACAGTGCGTGCTGCGGATGGAACGGCACCGATCTGGCATTCGGATGTCCGTTTCTACCAGATCTTCAATGATGCCGGGACGCAGATTGCGTCGTTCTACCTGGATCCCTACTCGCGACCAAAGGACAAACGCGGTGGCGCGTGGATGAATGACTGCATTACTCGGTCATGTGGCAAGCATGGTCTTCGATTGCCCGTTGCGCATCTGGTTTGCAATAGTACTCCGCCTGCAGATGGTGTTCCTTCGCTGATGACGTTTCGAGAAGTAGAAACACTGTTTCACGAGTTCGGTCATGGTCTGCAGCATATGCTGACCACAGTGGACTACCGTGACGCCGCTGGTATCAATGGTGTGGAATGGGATGCCGTTGAGTTGCCAAGTCAATTTATGGAGAACTGGTGTCTTCATCGTCCAACACTGATGAAAATGGCCATTCATTATCAGACTGGTGAAGTATTGCCTGATGAGCTGTACCAGAAACTACGTGATGCAAAAACGTATCGAGCTGCCAGTGTGATGTTGCGACAACTGCAGTTGGGAATGACGGACATGGCTCTGCATCATGGGTATGACCCTGAAAGTGGCGATACTCCGTTTGATGTCGAGCGACGAATTCTGTCGATCACAAGTATCCTGCCTCCGCTTCCGGAGAATCGCTTTCTTTGTTCATTCCAGCACATTTTTGCGGGCGGCTATTCGGCTGGCTACTACAGTTACAAGTGGGCTGAAGTTCTGAGTGCTGATGCGTTTGGAGCCTTCGAGGATGCTGGACTTGATGATGAGAAATCTGTCGTGGAAACGGGGCGGCGTTTTCGAGACACAATTCTGGCTCAGGGTGGTAGTCGACATCCAATGGATATCTTCCGTGATTTCCGAGGTCGTGATCCGGATCCCAATGCCCTGCTTCGGCACAGTGGGCTTCAGTAAGTCTGTTGCGGTTTCAACGAAGAACGGTGACTACATGCTGATTCATTGTGACACCCGGAGCCTGCCCTGAAAGTTCTTCGTGTTGACTGTTGGCATTGATTTGAGAGTACTCCTGGACCGTTTTTGAATGTGATCTCCTATGCAAGCTCCTCCAGAAAAACATTTTGATGTGCTCGTGATTGGTACCGGCCCCGGCGGTGAAGGGGCTGCTATGGAGGCGACTAAGCAGGGCAAGCGTGTCGGCGCCATAGAGCGAATGACACAGATTGGTGGCGCGTGCACTCATCTGGGGACAATTCCCAGTAAGTCTCTTCGAGCTGCCATCTATCGCCTGATGGATGTCAATTCGGCTCCAGTGTTTAAGCAACTGGGGATTAATCTGGAGGTCAGTTTTCGTGATCTGCGCCGCAGTGCTCAGTCGGTGATTGATCAGCAGGTTGCAATGCGTCGCAGCTTCTACGATCGAAATGATGTCGAAGTGCTTTTAGGACAGGCGCGGTTTCTGGATCCACATCGAATTCAGGTCGAGCATCCCGATGGTAGCGTCACAATTGCTCACGCAAAGAACTTCGTGATTGCGACGGGATCGCGTCCTTATCGTCCTCCGGAGATCGACTTTAGTCATCCGCGTGTTTTCGACAGTGACACGATTCTGAACTTGCCTGAGACTCCTCGGTCGATGACCATCTATGGTGCGGGCGTGATTGGATGCGAATATGCGTCCATGTTTCGCAACCTGCAGGTAAAGTTGAATCTTGTTAATACCAGAGCCAGAATGCTGGAGTTTCTGGACGACGAGATCTGCGACGCGCTGGCCTATCACATGCGCGATACGGGAGTGCGAATTCGTCACAATGAGATATTTGATAAGCTGGAAGCTTTCGATGATCACGTCGTCCTTCATTTGAAATCAGGCAAGCAACTCAAGAGCGATGTTCTGTTGTGGGCGAATGGGCGTACAGGGAATACTGATAGTCTGGGACTGGAGCAGGTTGGGATTAAGCCTAATCATCGCGGTCAATTGGAAGTCAACACGCACTTCCAGACGTCACAGCCACATGTCTATGCTGTGGGAGATGTGATTGGGGTGCCGGCTCTGGCCAGTGCGGCCTATATTCAGGGACGCTTTGCGGCTCGTCACCTTGGCAACAGCGATGCGGATCAGTTTAGGATCCAGGATATTCCAACCGGAATTTACACCAGCCCCGAAATCAGCAGTGTTGGTAAAACTGAACGCGAGTTGACCGACGAATGTGTGCCCTATGAAGTCGGACATTCGATGTTCAAGAATCTCGCTCGTGCTCAGATCATGGGGCGTCCAATTGGCATGTTGAAGATTCTGTTTCACCGCGATACTCTGGAGATTCTTGGAGTCCATTGTTTTGGCGTCAATGCAACAGAGATTATCCACATCGGTCAGGCCATTATGGCACAGCCCGGAACTGCGAATAGTCTGCTGTACTTCATCAACACGACGTTCAATTACCCCACGATGGCAGAAGCCTATCGCGTCGCCGCGCTGAATGGGTACAACCGTGTTAATTAGAGTTTTGTGAGGGTCATCGAGGACCGTTCATCAGGCATGGTCCTGTCGTCTCGCCGAGATCTTTACGAGCAGCAGGGAGTGCAGTTCTACCTGGTGATTGATCCTCAAAAAATCTGCGGACGTGCTCTTGTTGAATGACAGCGGCCGTTAGGAAACTCTGCCGATTGTCGATGAGGCAATTTCCCTGGAATGAGGCAGCGGGTGCTGCGTCAATATCCCGATAAATTCAGTCTTTGCTGATTGACGCTGAGTGACGCTTGGAATAGCCAAACCCGCCACGGAGCAGCGGGAGTACTGTGAGATGGAAGTATAAACAAACGTCGCTGGGTCAACTGGATCACTTCAGGGGTTTATTCCGCCAACGTGCCAACCGTGGTCGTAGTTGATGGCTTGATCAGGCCGCGTCGGCGATCGCCTTGACTGGTTTCGGCCCAATCGATTTGGACCCATCTTTGTGACGCGCCTTCAGATCGAACAGGCCAAAGATTTCTGAGGCGTTCATACTGAGTGTTAAGTTCTCGTTGTCACCATCGCCCAGGATCGCCTGAAACAATTCGCGTTTTTCCCGAAGCACACGGTCGATACGTTCCTCGATCGTGTTCTTGCAGATGAACCGCGTCACAATGACAGGGTTCTTGACGCCTATTCTGTGAGCGCGATTGATGGCCTGATCTTCGATTGCAGGATTCCACCAACGGTCGTACAGAAATACATAGCCTGCAAACTGCAGATTCAAGCCCACAGCACCGGTGCCATAACTCATAAGCAGGATGTGCTTGTCAGGCTCGGCCTTGAACCTGGCCAGAATTGGTTCACGTTGTTTTGTCGGAACGCCACCGTGATAAATCAGAGGATTGAATTCTTTGAGATGTGGCTGAAGCCAGTCAATGGTTTTCGTCCACTGACTGAACAGGATGGCTTTTCCACCGCTGGCGGCAATTTCTTCCATGTCAGCCATCAGCCGTTCCAGCTTCGCACTTTCGCCTGTCAGTGGATCGTAGTTTGTGATCTGCTTGAGTCGTAATACGAGCTCGAAGACGTGCTGAACGGTGATGGAATCGCCCAGGTCATTCAGCTGCACGACGCCTTCTTTTTCTGCTGTGCGATAGGCCAGTTCCTGAGCGTCGGTGAGTTCGAGTTCCGCGTCCCGATCGATGCGAGGGGGCATGTCTTTCATCACGAGATCTTTGGTTCGCCGCAGAATGTATTTCTTGGCCAGCTTCGAGAGTTGGCGAAGGTCCGGACTGGCCGCCTTCGGAATGACCTCCATGAACTCAAAAAGAGCACCCAGTTCCTCGGGCCGATTTTCTATGGGTGTGCCGGTCAAAGCCCAGCTTCGCCGTCTGCGAATCGAACGAGCCACTTCAGCCGTACGAGAGTCGCGATTCTTGATACGTTGTGCCTCGTCGAGAACCAACAGGTCAAATTTAGGTTGCTCATCATCCGGGATTTCAGCGATATCGCGAGCCATCAGTTCGTAGTTAGCCAGCAGTACCGGAATTCCGGGCATGGTCCACAACATTCGGCGTCTTGGTCCGTTGCCCTCGACTGTAACCACGGGCAATTCTTCAGCCCATGTCTTGAATTCTCGCTGCCAATTTGGAATCAGTGGTTTCGGGCAGATGAGTACAATTCGTTTTGCCTGCCCACTGCGGAGCAGAAGTCGGATGGCAGTGATCGTCTGCATGGTCTTGCCAAGCCCCATCTCGTCGGCCAGCAATGCCGCCTGGCTGGCAAAGAGCCATGCAATCCCTTCATATTGATAGGCGAATGGCTCGAAGGGCATAATGAGTTCCTGGCCAGCCAGCCAGGATTCAAGGGGCGGCTGAAGCAGATAGAACAGGCGATCCTGCAGCGACAATGCGTCGGCCGGCGGCTTGATTCGCGTGGCTTTGCGAGGCTTGTCGGGATCGACAGGTTCTGAAGTCTCCGGTTTTGGCGGGGCAATCTTTCGCAATTGCGTGCCATCGGACGTCGTTGTCGTATCCAGCTTCGGCGGCATGAATTCCATACCGTCAGGAAGTGTCAGGCCAATGCATTTCATCGGGATGCGACGTGCTGTCCACGACGGTACGAAATCCAGCACTGTGTTCAGAGAGTATCCCTGTGTTTCGATTGTCGGCAGCCGTCCCAGAGCTGGATTGAATCCGGTCTGAGCAACATCAACCTTTGTTGATCTACGCGCCTCTGCAATCAATGCCGGGTCGATGGTGAGTATTTCACTGGTTGTGGATTGTTCGGGATTTCCAGGAACATCTGTTGCTTCCACCGTCGCTTCATCCGGCCAACTGCTCATGACGAGTGCCTCACATCATTGACTGACGAAAATGCATGCAGATCAAGTATCTCTGCAAACATTATCTTGCGAACACCGTCTTTATTGTTTCTGCAAGTGCCTCTCGTACACGTTCCAGCGGCTCTGCCAGATCAGCACTGTCAGGAAGGAGATGTTTCTGTTTGGAAAGAAGTTCTGCATCCACACCGTGAGCTTCATGGAACCTGAGAATGTTGCCACCGATGCGAAGCGTTCCCCCCTGCTCTGCAATCTTCGTGCGAGCGTCATTGGTACAGGCCACCGGGATATGCGTGTGGTTGCGAAGCTCAAGCAGATGCAGGTTACTTGTGACGATCAGGCTGGGTTTGATTGCCACACGATCCAGAAGAGTGCAGCCGATTAGTTCGCCCAGCAGCCAGGGACGAAGCGTTTCCCCGAATAGAATCTCCTGAGTGCGATTCGGCTTGACCGGAGTTGTACATTGAAACTCAAGAGGACGCCCATTCTGATTCGTAATGAGCAGTCCGCCGATATGGCCACGTCCTTCGACTTCCATGGTTTCCATGAAGCCCAGTCGCAGTGGATCAGTTTTCGCCGCCCCTGACATTCCGTCGTCTTTCCTCGGGACTTTTTCCGATGTTCCTGTTCCGGCAATTCCTGCCGAATGCTCTCTGATCCGGTCGCTCAGAATAGAATCGCAACCGGCTTCGTTCTGTTGACTGATCGTCGATAAGTTGGGGAAAGCTTTAGTGAAGAGCCCATCAGTCGGCCATGCCAGCGGGATAATTCTATTTATCACGAATCAATTCAACATAATGCGACACAGGGAAAAGCCGGCAGTATTTGCTGCTGCCACCAATGGGGGCTTGCACCGTGGACTCACTCTCGTTGAGTTTGTCGTTCGAGTCTGCCGGGGCGAGATCATTCCGCTGTGTTGGCGCGTGAGGGCTTGAGAACTCAAATCAGATGGAGTCAGCTTTTTCACTGTGCGTAGCAATTTGGACACAAGATCATTGAGCGATCATTGCGGTGTCATAGTCACGCGAAGCAAGTAGGTGCAGATTGAACTGCCGCGGTCGGTCGCTTCAAGCATCACGATGCGGTAGGTGTCGTCACGAGGTAACGTGACTTTCAGAATGGCATCAGAAGTCTCCGCCGAATCATCTGCAATTTTCAGGATTTGCCCGGCCGAATCAAACAGCGTCAATTGAGAATCACATGGTGACCCAATTCGGTCAGCCGTGACTTCTGCCAGAAGTATCTGGCCCGCAGTTCCCTGGAACTCGTAGACGTCAACATCTTTCGGTTGTGAAATCAAACCCTGAATCGTCGTCCCGAGTCGGATCGGCTGAGCTTTTCGAAGACCGTCATTCGGTTCTGATTCGGCAACCAGCAGGCCTCCGGAAATCACCGGTATCGTGAAGTGTTCTGAGGTGCCATGTTCGCTGCTGGCCGTGATTGTCAGTGAGTCCCCAACAAAGTCGGGAGGAATACTGAGAGAAACTTCAGCCTGAGTGTCGCCTACGTCGTTGGCTTCCACCTTATCCGGAGGAGCCGACTTTTCTTTTTTGACAATGCTGAACGAAACGGGCAGCGCGTTCTCCGTACACGTAATCCCAGTGATCTGATCCATTTGGAGTCCGCGAATGATCAAAACTTTTGTAGTTTCCATGGCACTCGCGGATGGTGGGGCAAGGGCAATCGCGGGTGGCACCGTCATTTTGATGGCAGGAGGTGCTGGCATCGGTTTCTCGTCTGCAAGCGCAGGACTGAAGTGGCCCATGATTTGAGAACACAAAATGGCCGTCACGGAAAGTCGGATTGTGTTGGTGATGGTTTTCACGAATAGAGTTCCTGAATCAACTCTCCCTGATCAAGGATTTCAACCGGACGACCATCAGGTGTATAGATTTGGCGACGCGGCGGGATACCTAACGAGGAATAGATCGTAAAGGCCACGTCGGCAGGGCGGACAGGTCTCTTGATGGCATAGCCGCCATGGTCATCGGTCGCTCCAATAACCTGACCAGGCTGAATGCCGGCTCCGGCGAACAGCATGGACGCGGCTGGTCCCCAGTGGTCGCGACCTGCGTCTTTATTCACTCCAGGACTTCGTCCAAATTCCCCGAAACAGGCCACCAGTGTGTCGTTCAGTAAACCTCGTTGGTCAAGATCACGAATGAGTGACGAGAATCCCATGTCGAATTCCGGCAGCTTCTTATCGAGGCTTTCGAATATCTTTCCATGATGATCCCAGCCTCCGTAGTTGATTGTTGTAAACGTGACACCTGACTCAACAAGTCGTCGGGCCAGTAAGCAGCTTTGACCAAACATGTTCCGACCGTAAGAGTCTCGAAGGTCTGCAGGTTCCTGCTCAATGTCGAAGGCTGTACGAGCCTGCGGTGAAAGAATCATCTCGCTGGCACGCTTCTGGAATTCGTCATAGGTGGCAATCTGATCGTTTCCTTCGACCTGCCGTGCCAGTGAGTCGACGGCCTGCAAGAGTGTCCTGCGTCGTTCGATGGATTTGTCCGTTAGAGCGGTCGTACGCACGAGATCTCGAACACGATATCCGGCCTGATTGGGGTCTCCGGCCTTGAACGATTCGTAGCGTCCACCCAGAAAAGCGCTCTTGCCAAGTTCCCAGGTGAAAGATGGGTTATGAGGGATCGCGACATACGGCGGAATCTGACCTGAGAAGCCCAGTTGATTTGCCACCACAGCGCCGATGGACGGGAAGTCTCCAAAGGCTGAGCCGAATCGGCCAGAAAGAGCCCAGTTGGTCGCCGTTTCGTGGTGATCATTGGTGTGTGAACCCGACCGAATCAGCGCGACTCGGTCCATGATTCCAGAGATTTTTGGCAATAGCTCACAGATCTGAATGCCCGGAACGCAAGTCGACACGGGCTTGTATTTACCACGAATCTCCGCCGGTGCCTCAGGTTTTAGATCAAAGCTGTCATGATGCGACAGGCCACCGCCAAGATAAACAAGAATGACAGATTTCGCGCGTCGCTGCGGAGACTCTTCTGCAACTAGCGACTGCTGCTGAAGTAAGTGTGCCATTGTGAGGCCGAGAGGCCCCAGAGTACCGACTCGAAGGCAATCACGTCTTGATTGGCCGTTGCAAAGTTTGCTGATCGATTGATTAAGATTGATGTTTAACATGATGAATCCTTAATCCGTAACCAAGACAGATTCTTGTTCAATGAGCAGGACGTTATCTGTCTGCCCAGTTTCAATTGTTCGGAGCCATTATTTTGCCGGGGACTACTGCTGTTCTGTTTCTGTCAGTGATTGAATGCAAATTCTTTGGTATTCAAAAGAGCCCAAAAGAGATCTCGGAACGCTTCTTCACGTTGTTCATTGCCTTCGAATGCTGCCGTGATGGAGGCCTGTTCTTCGGTTGTTGGAGAGCGACTGAGTGTGGCCAGATAAATCTGTTCAATCGCTGATTTGTCATCAGGGAAACTATTCATGATCTGCTTTAATCGTCCGACGGGATCGTCAAATTTCTGAGCGAGTCCGTCTCCACACTGCAGATGAAGAAGCTGCGGCAGTGTGACATCACCGGAACGTTCGCAAGCACAGGCTGTCACTCGTTCACTACGGCCAAACATCGACAGGAACGGAGAGGCAACCGTCGAATCCGGAAGCTGGATCGCGCGCATTCCGACTGGATATCCCGGGAATGAATCCGGGATCAGTGTGCTTTGGCTAATCGCGTCCAGGAAGACTTCGGCTGGCAGACGGCGAACGTAGTAGTGTGAATAGAAGCCGCGTTCCGCAGCGTTGCCCTTCAGCGTCGCCGAACTCAGTTGATATGTGCGTGAATTCAGGATGAGCCTCATGATGTGTCTGAGATCGTACTTGTGACTCACAAACTCCTGATTCAGGGCGGTCCATAATTCACGATTGCTCGGCGGGTTGCTGATGCGAAGATCATCGACAGGTTCAACAAGGCCCACGGCAAAGAAATGACGCCACAATCGATTGACCATGCTGCCAGAAAAGTTCTCGTTACCCGGGTCCGTCATCCATTGAGCGAGTGATTCTCGCGGATCCTGCCCCGGAGCAATGTTTGTTTCAGATCGATCAAGCGGCTGAGCAGCGAGCTGCTGGTTTGTGCGAGGCTGCCTGACGCGTGGAATTCGCGTCGTTAGTTCTGCGAATTGTCGCCGTTCGTTTTCAAGTTGCTGATTCACTTCAGCAATCTGTTTCTGCAGAGATTCGAGTTCTGCGCCCTGCTTATTGGCTTGATCCTCTGTCATCGCTTTGAGACGCGATTCTTTCTCCGTGATTTGCTTTTGAACGCGGGCTTCCTCTTCTGTAGCAACAATAAGAGCAGTTGCTCCTTTGTGAGATTCCTGACGCTGAAAATTCATCCGGCCGAAGTACGCTGCAAAATGGTAGTAGTCATCCTGGGTGTATCGTTCGAGTGGATGATTGTGGCACTTGGCGCAGCCGATTCGAGTTCCCAGAAACGACTGCGCTACTGAGGACACGACCTCGGAGTCTTCGACCTGACGATACTCACCGATCGAAACGACGTAATAGCCGATCTGAGGTTGGGAGACAGAATCTCCGGAGGCGGTTATGACATCGCGAGCGATCTCATCCCACGGGCGATTTGTCTC
>CAIJTV010000587.1:0-4351 GCA_903823635.1 uncultured Planctomycetaceae bacterium | reverse complement strand
TTTCCCGAAGCTGCTTGATCATCATCGACATGAACACGCCTTCAAACTCTTCAATCACTTTCTGGACTTTTTCAGATTTCTCTGAATCCTTCAGCACAGAGTTCTTCGACGCTGCTGCCTTGTCTGTCTTAACAGCGTCCGGGGCGGGCAGAGCAGGGTTATTGCTGATGTTCATCTGATATCCTTGTCGCAACAGGCCCGAATTACTTCAATTCCAGCTCGGCATGCAGAGCACCGGATTCCTTGAGCGTCTGGAAGATCGAACTCAAATCTCGCGGGCTGACTCCCAGTGCATTCAGAGAACTTGCCAGATCGCCCACGGTTACGTTCTCTTCGATCACGCTGATCACTCCCGGTTGTTCCATCACATCCACAGACGTTCTTGGAAGCACGGTCGTCTCACCTTCACTGAACGCATTGGGCTGCGAGACTTCCGGAGTCTCAGCGGTGCTGATAATCAGGTTGCCGTGAGTGATCGCGACCTTCGAAAGTTTCACATCCGAACCAAAAACGATCGTCCCTGTTCGTTCATTAATCACGACGCGAGCCGTATTACCGGGAACGACTGTCAACTCGTGGCATTCTGAGATAAATCGGTGAGGGTCACCCAGTGCTGAAGACGGCAGTCGTACTGCGACAGTGGCGGGATCCAGTACGGCCGCACATCCCGGAGAGTATTGATTGATGGCCTTGCTCATGCGGTCGGCGGTCGCATATTGTGGATTGCGAAGCAGGAAGTGAAAAACATCGCCGTCAAAGATCCGACAAGGAATTTCGTCTTCGACAATAGCTCCCATCGGAACACGTCCGGTCGTGGGATGATTCTTCGTAACGCTGGCCGCTTTGCCTCCAAAGTCTCCACCGTTCAGCGAAACAGGTCCCGTGGCGATGGCGTAGACCGTGCCATCATCACCTTCCAGAACTGTCTTTTCCAACATTCCACCGTGCAGGCTTTTCGCATCGTCAAAAGCAGAAACAATCACATCCAGTTTTTGGCCGTTCTTTGCATGCGGCGGCAACACAATGTTGACACGGACGACCGACATGTTGTTCGTCTTCTCCTGTGAACGCTGAATGTTCTCACGGAGTGTCGGGTCCGCTCGGTTACCAAATTTCTGCAACAGAAGCAAAGCAAACTGTTTTGTCGTCTGAGTTGAGCCGCCGGTGCCCGCAAGCCCTGTCACAAGTCCAAAGCCGCTGATTGTGTTCGGATGCTCGCCACGTATCGTGGTGATATCCTTGATGCGAACTCGGGGCCCGCTCTCCTGTGCACTCACACTCGAAGTTGAGCTTGTGGCCACGATCACGGCCATAGCCGGAATCCACCAAGCCTTAAGAATTCGCCGTGTTGTCAGAGAAAGACGTGTCATGATGTAGTCCGTCATGTTGTCTGTTGTGTGTGACTTGCTTTTAAGAGGCCGGGCAATCTACTCGTCTCGCTCCGCGAGAAGTCCGGACACCAGCCCTGGTTTTGTCTGGCGGTTCTCGACTGAGAAGTCCTTTCAGAACGGCCAGACCTTGTTCGCAGCACGACTCATCCAGCCCTGTCGAGTAAATCTCTTTGAACTGCCTTCACCCTCGTAAACTGTCTTGAGGTCTGCAACATAGCGCGAGCTGATTTTGTTGTCCGGTCCCAGGTCGATCGGTCGGACAACTCCTGACACGATGAGTGTTCTTTGTTCTCCGGCGATGCTCAGACAACGTCGTCCGGAGATCACAAGATTGCCGTTCGGCAGAACATCCACAACCGTGACTGTGATGTGGTCCGTGTATTCTCTTGAATCACGATAGTTGGCTTTCCCGGAGAACGCTCGTTTTGCCGAGCTCGCAAAATCGAGCGAAGCGTTGGCCGCCTGAGTTGCAAGTCCTCCGCCGGAGCCCGCTGCAAAATCCGCAGTCGCACCGGCGCTGGAGTTTTTGTCCATGGATCTGTTTTCGCTGTTCTCGACTTCGCTGGCTTCACTTATAATCAGAGTGAGCAGATCCCCGACGTTTCGGGCACGTGAGTCATAGAAAAGATACGCGCGTTGAGGATCGCGTTTTTTCCACAGCGAGTCGGCCATTGCATTTGGTGATTCCAAAGTGACTCCGGCCACGAAAATGACGATCGCACAACTTATGGCTGCAGATCGTTTCACAGTTCTTAACATGATGGCGATCCTTTCTATCGATCGATGACAACCTGAACGGTGCCAGAGCTCGTGACCTTGCCGCTAAACAGATTATCTGATTCACGATTCAGCAGCTTGATGTTGTCACCAAGACCAGCATCCTGCATGGCTTCGACATTGCGAAGTCTTGTTTGCAGTTTTCCTGTGCGAGCATACGCGGTGACAAGATCCCCCTTCTTGATCAGGATCCGAGCGCCGGCCTGCGTGGTCTGAAAATCCCGAGCTTGCAGGATGGTTCCTGGAACGACATTCGCGCGAACTCGCTGACCGAAAACCTGTGAGCCGTCCAGTTCGTCCAGAGTCGTCGACATAAAACGCCGTTCGAACTGTACGGAACGTTCGTCGATTGGTTTGTCGCGAGTTAACGGGACCTTGGCGACTGCAACTGTCTGACGCTTACGAATATCGAACGCGGCCGATCGAGTGGCGACGATTCGATCGCCGTCCCAGACTTGAATTTGCATGGTCGACCTGCCGGGACCAACCCTCTCTGGCGGGTTGACTTTAGCCATCAAGCCATCGACATCACGAAGATTCGGAGGAAGCGATTCCACGAATACACTCTGCAGTTTTACCGCAAGGTCTTCACGATCTCCTCCCATGATCGCAAAAGCCACTTCGGTGGCAGCTTCCTCGATGACAGTATCTGTCAGAAGCTCGGGTTGCCGGAAGGAAACTCGAACTTCGGGCGATCCGATGATGCGAATCTCTTCCACTAACCATCCCGCCAGAACAAGACGCGTCGTGATCGATCGAGCCTTGATTGTTTCCTCTGGAACGGTCAGGTCCAGCAGCCGCAATTCAATAGCCTCAGCAGCCATCTGGTCGGAAATGGACCGGCTTTTAACTTTAGCGACATCTCGCAGTAGCACCTGTGGAGAAAGCGCCGTCGCCACGTCTTTCAGCTCTATGATCAGCTCTTCTGCGAGGATTGTCTGAGAGCAAGCGACTATCACAACGGCGAGCTGCAGCAAACGGGTGATCGATTCAGGGAAGTACGGTTTCATCGGTTTACCTCACGATATCAATTGAGGTTGAAAGCATTTCATCGCCCGCGCGAATGGCTCTGGAGTTGATTTCGTAAGCTCGCTGAGCACTGATGAGAGAGATCAATTCCGTCACCACTTCGACATTGGCTCCTTCCAGCGTTCCTCCTCGAATTATGCCGAATCCTGCAGATCCGGGATTCGCCGGCGTTGCGGGCCCCGAGGCGGCTGTCTTGGCAAACAGGTTGCCGCCTTCATTCGAAAGTCCGCTGGCATTCGGGAAGGTGCTGATCTGAATCTGCCCTAGGTCCACAGCCGGTTGATCTGTGCCCGTAGGCTGCCCCTGTATTCTGCCGTCGGTGCCAACCGTGATGCGATTGAAATCAATACCGGGCTGAATCGTGACGTTTGGGACCATGGGTAGCCCGTCACCGTTCACCAGTCGGCCCTGATCGTCAATTCTGAATCCACCAGCGCGCGTGTACCGAGTCTCCCCGTTGTCAAGCTGTACTTCGAAAAAACCGTCGCCTTCAATCATCATGTCCAGCGGGTTTCCGGTCTGTTCAGCGGCTCCGGGTGAAAAGTGTTTGTTTGTGGCAACAACGCGAACACCGTTACCAATCTGCAATCCGGTTGGTGAAACCTGGCCATTGCCGACCGAAGTGCCGGGCATACGATGATTGGTATAAATCATGTCCGCGAAGTCGATTCGACTGCGCTTGAAGCCCGGGGTATTGACATTCGCGAGATTATTCGCGGTATTGTCAATCATCATTTCCTGGGCTTTCATGCCCGTCGCACTGGAATACAAAGCTCTTAACATGAATCAGAAATCCTTCCCTGATGGGCTTAAGCTGGAGGATGTGTAAAGAGTGTTATCGTAATCCGATCCGCTTCTGTACGGATTCGGCAATGGTCTGCAGAGCCTTCTGGGCGGCATCCAGATGACGTGAGCATTCAATCAATGTCAGCATCTCATCGATCGAAGAAGTGTTGGCGAGTTCCAATTGTCCTTGTTGCACCATGGCTGTTCCCGCCTGAGGGGCCACGTCGCTCGGAGCAACAAATAAAGATGAACCTACAGCAGCCAGAACGTTGTTGTCTGCAAACTTAACGATCGAAAATTCACCGAACTCTTCGTTATTCGCCAGCAGACGTCCGTCGGCAGAGACTTCGATTTTTTCCGTGGAGATC
>CAIJTV010000586.1:0-6040 GCA_903823635.1 uncultured Planctomycetaceae bacterium | reverse complement strand
ATTATTGGATTTACTCGGGATTCCGCCCAAACAGGCTGCGAAAGGATGTCGGACGACCTTGAGCCTTCAAATGATGGTCGGACGTACTCTTCAGGCTTAGTCGTGATCCAGCACTTCAATCAGGTTGCTGAAATCATCCGTCCACAGAACTTTGTCTCGTGGCGGCCGCGTATCCTGCGAGAGAAATCTCATGTAGAGATCAGACTGCAGCAGCGATTTTTCGCGAGCCATCAAGACCCAGCGACTACCCGGCTCAATCAAACTTTGCGCGCCTGTGATTCGATCAATCACCGGGGCTGTTTCCAGAGTGATCGCATACAGATTTGCAGCCTCGGCCAGACCGTCCGTCACGCGTCGCAAGTCGAAGTGCAGATTCGAAATATGAATGGCAATGAAACCATCGGGCTTAAGATGCTTTAGATAAACCTTGGCGGCTTCCGCGGTCAGCAGATGAGTCGGAACCGCGTCGCCGGAGAATGCATCCAGAACCAGCAGATCAAAAGCCTGTGGTGATTCATTCTCCAGCATCAGTCTCGCATCACCATGAATCACATCAACAGTTGATGGACAGTTTTTCAGAAACGTAAAGTGCTGCTGGGCCAGCCGAGTTACGTTCTCATTGATTTCGTAAAAACGAAACGTATCACCAGCCTGGCCATACGCAGCCAGAGTTCCCGCTCCTAACCCCACCAGGCCGATCTTCAGCGGAGTCTTGCGTTCTCGCAGTTGTTCAATCGCCTTGCCGACACCGGTGTTGTAACCGTAGTACATGGTTGGGAAACTGGGGATCCCATTGAGCTGAATGCCGTGAATGATGCGACCATGCCGCAGAATGACCGCGTCTTCGATCGTGTCATTCTGAACTTCCAGCACACCGTAAAAGTTGCGAACCATGGCAACCGCGTTGGTGTAACTTGTAACGGCCGCCGCAAACACAGTTCCCAGCCCGGCGAACAACAGAATGGCCAGCAGCTTCCACATCGTTGGTGGCTGTGGTCCATCCTGCAGCCAGCCTCGGTGATCAAAGTACACAATCACCGCAATCACGCACGAGACAATCATTCCCAGGGAATGCTCCCAGAACGCAGGGAAGATCAACGGTGCCAGCAGTCCGACAAAAAGACCACCGGCTGCTCCACCAGCAGACAGCGTGAGATAAAACGCGGTCAGCGAATCTGCGGATGGTCGCAACCTCGCCAGTTCTCCATGGCACAACATGCAGATGGAGAACAGGCAACCAAAATAAATCACCAGCTGCAATGGCAGCCACGTTCTCGAACCAAAACTTTGCAGCCAACAAACGGCCAGAGCCAGGACCGCCGTCCCCAAAGAATACAAACCGCGACGGTACCAGCGATCACTTTCAAAGCACAGAATAAACGACAGGAGATAAAGCGATAGTGGCACCACCCACAGAAATGGAATGACGGCCACGTCCTGGCAGACTTCGTTGGTGACAGCCAACAACATTGTGGAAGCGACCATGGACAGAATCAGCCAGCGACCAAATGCCGACTTTGTCTCATTCCCATTGGCAGCCGCTGACTTCTTCTCCGTGTTGGCGGCAGTAATCCCTGCTTGCTCCTGAGTCGCCTTGTTCTCGACTCTCCCCGAAATCGAACGTATTGCACAGGCCACACAGAGCGCTGCAAAAACCAGATAACCCAGCGACCATGTATTGGCCTGAGTCGAAACTCTCATCAGCGGTTCAAACAAAAACGGATACGACAGTAAAGCCAGCAAAGAGCCAGCATTCGACAAGGCATATAAGCGATACGGCGACGCTTGCGGTTGAGCCACACTGAACCATCGCAACAGCAGCGGTCCGGTTGTCGACAGCACAAAATAAGGCAATCCAACCGTCGATAGCAGCAACGTCAAAATCCGCCACACGGGCGATTCAAGCCCTGTGGGCTTCCAGTCAATCGTTGGCAGAATCTTAAGGAATGCCAGTGAGATCAGCAGAACTCCACAGTGAACCAATCCCTGTTGCCGAGCCGTCAAACGCGACGTGACAAGATGAGAATACAGGTACCCTCCGCAGAGCAGCACCTGGAAGAACAACATGCACGTTGTCCAGACGCTCGGAGTTCCGCCGAACCACGGCAGAATCGCTTTACTGATCAGCGGCTGAACCTGAAACAACAGGAACGCACTGACAAAGACAGCCACTGCAAACAGCAGGCTGACCCAGCGCTGTGAGGCTTGCGTCGTGTGAGCATCAGCTGATGCGGGAAGATTCATGAGTTAACAACGGCCACAAAGATCGCAGTGAGTTTGGTACAGACTCAAAGTCTATACAGAAAGAGAGCCCGGTTTCGCAAGAAAGCCGGGCTCTGTTTGACAACTAAGTTGTAGGTTGGACATTCTGGTCCGACTGCGTTTCGACGGGCAGGAATACCCATCCTACGCGACGATCAATTCTTGATCGGGCACTAGTTCTTTCGAGCAGCCGCCCATTCATCCAGCATCGCCTGAATGCGAGCCGGATTAAAATCACCCGGAACGTCATAATCCTGGTTCGCCTGAAGGTCCTTTACGTTCAGATCCTTCGATGGAACTCCGCCTTCCGGAACTGTTCCGTGAGCCGTCCAGACGACGGCATTCAGAACCAGAGTTCGGAAATCTCGATTACCCCAGTTCCAGTGGTCATGTCCGCCTGTGAAACCAAAACCGCGGCCCGCGTCTTTGCGTTCACGAGCCCAGGCAACAGTCTGTGGCTCTTTGCGTTCCAGAACCGCAGCACGAACGGCTGGATTGTTGCTGTGAGGTCCTTCAGGTCGTGACAGACTGCCATCAGCCTTCACGAGAGTGTCAGAAGGAGGCAGCTCGGACAGCACGGGAATCACATCTGCGTTTTCCGCAAATCGCATGTGATAGTACCACTCGTCGTTGACGCGAAATGGCTTCACACCGTTGGCGATCGGATGCTTGGGGAAGCTGTCGAACGTTCCGGTCCAGTGAGGATTTACGGACCAATCCGTTTCGAAGTAGCCACCGGTCCAATCGAGAAATGCTGCCCCCGATGGTCCCTTGGGAACTTCAACACCATAGTGAATGCATCCCATCCCGATGCCGCGGTTCTGAAGAGCCTTCAGACGATCCAACTTGCTGTTAAAAGGATGTCCGCCACCACCGTCGGCATAAATGATAATCGTATCGGCATGGTCCAGAACGGAATCATCTTCCGGCCAGCCATTCGTATAGACCGTCGCTTCAACGCCAATGTTCGCACTGTTCAGTGCTTCGGCCAGCAGCATGCAGCCAGCGCGATGTTCATGAGCACCATAACCATGGCTTGGCTTGCCAGCGATCAGGGCGACCTTCTTTGGTGCAGGCAATCGCTTGAGACGAATATTGCGGAACTGTACTTCCATGGCCGGGCCAGCATGAGCCTGCAAAGCCAGGAAACCGGCTGCTCGACGCTCAGCAAGGTCGTTGTCTGTCACATCAACAGTTTTGACATCATTGATGAAGTGCTGAAAATGAAAACCGTCAGCGACAACTCGATACGTGTTCCAGTCTTCCTTCTTGATCTTCTTCTGGATCTCGTTGGTGTCACCAACGCTGCCGGTGACTTTCTTTTCGAACTTGCCGTCGTTGCGAACCAGTTCGGTCGATTCGCCACGCAGGGCAAGAATTCCACGATAGCGTTCGCCGTAGAGAATTCCCGAGTAAGTATCGCCGGCTTCGAAGTCCGCTTGGTATCCGCCGATAACCCACTTTTCATTCGGCACTTCAAAACTGCGATACTGAATCCCGGAGTTACCGTTAACGATCTTGTATTCCAGCTCCAGTTCGAAGTTATCTACCTGGCCGCCGCGCCAGATGATGAACGTGTTTCCTTTGAGCTTCTTGTCTTCTTCGTTGTAAGTCGTGCCAGTGATGGCGCCGTCTTTTACGCTCCAGGTCTTGGGGTCGCCGTCCCAGCCGTCCAGAGTTTTGCCATCAAACAGAGTTTCCCAGTCGTCCGCAGAAGCGGATCCAGTGGCCACGCACAGTGCGGCCAATAACAG
Source organism: uncultured Planctomycetaceae bacterium (assembly GCA_903823635.1). Classification (GTDB taxonomy): domain Bacteria; phylum Planctomycetota; class Planctomycetia; order Planctomycetales; family Planctomycetaceae; genus SXXK01. The sequence continues at coordinate 2,024 of CAIJTV010000586.1, read as the reverse complement.
AGCAATTCGCTGCAATCGCATATCAAATCCCTTGAGAACATGGTGGAACCCGGCGGATCAGGCAGGCTGCCGCATACCGGTTTAAGGAGATTTGAACACCGATCGCTACCGGCTGCAATCCACCGGTAAAAATCTTTGCATTCTGCCGTAGAACGCTGTCAGGGCTAAGCAGGATTTCGCGTCATCAGCCGGCATAATTTACCAGACTGCAACTCGGCCGATTTGCCTCAGCAGTTTTCAGAGTCGCCGACTCGCCCCGTCCTTACCCTGTTCTCGTCTCATTTCGTACCCTCAGGCTGCGTTTTAGGCCTGTGAAATGAAGTGGAGTTCACCACGACACAAACGAAAAGGCGGCGTGCATCAGCGTGACTTCAATGTGATTCTTTCGTGTGTTTCGTGTCTTTCGTGGTACCCAACTGTTGATTTAGTCGCATCCTTTCGTCGTCTGTTGTTTTTGCAGGGTTTCTGCCGCCATAACCGGACGCTAATGCGTTCCGGCTAGTTTGATCAGCCATCGCCCTCACGGCTTCGCAGCCGGCACCGCCTTAAGCCGAGCTTTCTCCTCCGCCTCGCGTTTCTGCATATCCTTCGGATGCTTTGAGATGGATTCAAAGACATCCCCAATGACACGGTCCGCCAGACCGCCGAGATGCTTGAGGATGATCGACTCCGCCTCGGGGAGCAGTTTGGAGGTATTCGGCTCATACCCACCGACCTCATACGAGTCAGCAGTAGAGATGTAGCCGACGTTTCCGTTGGCATAGCCGACAATGATGGGAGTGATTCGATCGGCGATGGCCGCTTCGAGCTTGAAGCCATACTCGACCATCGGCTCGCCCGGCATGCTGAGCAGCAGGAACGGGCCAATCTTCATCGCCATCAGTTCCGTGCGGATCGGCTGCTCTTTGCCCGGCAGTTCGATCACTTCGCTCGCGACCCGGATCGGATAGAACGTCGCCCGTTTGGCAAGTTGTTCTCGTGTCACACCAAACGCGGCCGCCCGCACCACGGCACTGCCGAGATCTCGTCCGGCCCATTGGATGTCGGCCTCATCGGCGCAGCGATACGGATAGCCCGGCAGGTTCGGTCGAATATCACCGGCACAGCCCTGAATGAACAGAGACGCGGTCTTGTCCGCGTAGATCGATTCCACAAACGTCTGAGCCTCGCCGGGAAAATCAGCCGTCAACTTTGGATAGCCCTTCGGATACGGCGGCGACCCTTTGTCACCCCACGTGAAGAAGCACGGATGGCAGACGGCATGCATGATAATCGCCAGCGGCGTAAGCGACTGGCCGTCGTCGAAACGCAGCACCTTCACGCGAGGATCATTCGGCCCATCAGGATTCAGCCGGATCACAGCTCGTCCATCGATCGTCTTGCGGCGGTTGATGCTAAATCCGATGCGATCCTCGGTCATGCCGACGCTGACCGATCGCATGTTGCCTCCGGCTTCCTTTGCTGCGGACGCAATTTTTGTGATCACATCTGTGGCCCACTGGGGATTCTCGTCCCATCCGGGCCCTGAGTGATTGTGCGAGGCACAGACCATGATATTCGCAGCCGGCACGCCGATTTCTTGTTCGATCGCAGCCCGAGTCCGCGTGACCAGATCGTCCCATGCGACGACAACATCCAGCGTCACAATCGCCGCTTTTGTCTCACCGTCATCCAGCACAAGCACACCGGCTCGCAACGGATCGCGCACCCCGTTGACCACTCGAGTATGCCCGGTGACGGTCAGATCCTTCACCTCCTCCGGCGTAATATCCACCTTCGCCGCGCCGGCCTTGAGATTTGAGACGACAGGAAAAGTCCCATCCACAACCTGCGCCGAAACACTCGTCGTCAGCAGCAGCAAAAATACAAGCAGATATTTCATCAGAGCGACCTCCAGGACAATTGAGGCATCATAAACCGCAGCGGAACGTACCATCCTGTTGCCACAAGTCCAACTGCCGGCCGTCGCAGGCTTCGACAGGTCCTGCCTGCCGTTGGCAAATTGACATACCAGGCTACCACCT
>CAIJTV010000585.1:0-3046 GCA_903823635.1 uncultured Planctomycetaceae bacterium | reverse complement strand
TTTGTTTCATGATGTCCCCTCTCCCCCAATTTTTTGCACGAACGCTGCCATGTGACACCCCAGCTGCATCCGCAAAAAATCGGGGGAGAGGGGGAAACATGGCGCTGTCCAGCTAAGAACTTGGCTGAAGCGATTTGGGCGTATTTCCGATGTATTGATCGGCTGTCTCGACCGGCGACAGAGTCACCGACCGGGGCGGCGTTTTTGAGCTGACGTGAGTCTGGTCAGAAGGCGATCGAGTTGATTGGAGAAATCCTGCTTATTTCGGGCACTGTAAGCAGCAGGACCGCCGGTCTCGAGTCCTGATCCGCGAAGCTCATCCATCAAATTTCGCGCGGCCAGACGTGAACCAACATTCTGTGCGTCCAGGACTTCACCGCGAGGATCCAGGACTGTGGCGCCCTTGGCGACAGCGGCGGCGGCCAGTGGGATGTCGGCGGAGATGACCAGATCTCCGGCATTCAGCAGTTCTACAATTCGGCGATCCGCGATGTCGGCTCCTGCACCGACCAATTCGAAACTGATCAGATCCGATTTCGGAATCCACATCATCTGATTGGCCACCAGAGTCATTCGAATCTGCAGGCGTTTGGTAACTTTGTACAACACCTCCTTGGCTTCCACCGGGCAGGCGTCTGCATCAACCCAAATCTCCATGAAACCAAGGCCCCCCTTTATTAACACGAAGCAGAACTGCGTAAGCCGTGAATTTAGCAAACGCGATTATCGGTAGCGCGACTGAGGGATCGGATTCGAGAATTAGGGCTGGAAAGTCCGGAATCTGCCGGGATTGCGGAATCTCACAGGCTGAAACTGAGATTCTTCGTCATCGAAATCGCTGACTCGGCCCAGGAATGTCGCTACAATGTTGCGGAATACGTGGGTCTTTTTATCGCCAAGAATTCTTCAGTGACGAATCGTTTCAATGTCCGACAAGCGAAATCTGTTCAACAAAGTCTGGGATCTTCATACCGTTCAGGATCTGCCAGGGGGCCAGACGCAACTGTTTATTGGGCTGCACCTGATTCATGAAGTCACCAGTCCGCAGGCGTTTGAAATTCTGCGCGACCGAAAGCTGAAGGTGGCCTTCCCGGAACGCACGATTGCGACTGTCGACCATATCGTTCCGACCGCCAATCAGGCTCGCCCGTTTCTGGACGATCTCGCCGAACAGATGATGTCGGCGATCGAAAAGAACTGCAAAGATTTCGGCGTCACGCTGCTCGACCTGAAAGACGACCGCCAAGGCATCGTGCATGTTGTTGGTCCTGAACAAGGATTGACTCAGCCCGGTATGACGATTGTCTGCGGCGACAGCCACACCAGTACTCACGGAGCCTTCGGAAGCATCGCGATTGGGATTGGTACCAGCAACGTTGCGGAAGTCCTGGCGACTCAGACAATGTTCCTGAATCGTCCAAAGGTTCGTCGAGTTGTCGTGAATGGTGAACTGCGACCGGGCGTTTATGCCAAGGACGTGATCCTGTTCATCATTCAGAAGCTTGGCGTTCAGGGCGGCGTCGGACATGCCTACGAATTTGCCGGTTCGACCTTCGACGCGATGTCGATGGAAGAACGAATGACAGTCTGCAACATGAGCATCGAAGGGGGTGCTCGTTGTGGATACATCAATCCTGACCAGAAGACTGTCGACTACCTGAAGGGCCGGCCATTTTCTCCACAGGGTGCGGATTTTGATCGAGCGGCCGCGTGGTGGTTGAGTCTTGCGTCCGGACCTGACGCAGAGTTCGATGATGTGGTGACATTCAATGCGGCTGATATCGAGCCGACGGTCACCTGGGGCATCACGCCGGCTCAGTCCGTTGGCGTCAGCCAGCCTCTGCCAAAGATCAGCGAAGTTGCCGTTGAAGAGCAGAGGTTGATCAAGGAAGCTCTGGAGTTCATGGGCCTGCAGGAAGGGCAGCCGATCAGCGGCACGAAGATCGACGTAGCATTTATCGGTTCGTGCACGAATTCACGGATGTCTGACCTGCGGGAGGCAGCTCGCGTTGTCAAGGGACACCATGTGTCTCCGACTGTGAAAGCCATCGTGGTGCCGGGATCGCAGTTGGTCCGCAAACAGGCGATGGCGGAAGGGTTGCACCTGATCTTTGAAGCAGCCGGTTTCGAATGGCGTGAAGCGGGCTGCTCGATGTGTCTCGCGATGAACCCGGATAAGCTGAAAGGCCGCGAAGTCTGTGCGTCCTCCAGCAATCGTAACTTCAAGGGACGTCAGGGAAGCCCGACGGGGAGAACTCTGCTGATGAGCCCTGCCATGGTGGCCGCTGCCGCCATCAAAGGCCACGTAACCGACATCCGCGAGTTCCCTGCGGCCGTGTGACCGTTTTGACGACTGCGGCGAGTTAAGTCGCGACGAAAGTCATTGAGAACGCTCTGGTTCCGAGAAGATCCAGAGCGTTTTTTCGTTGGGGGGGAGTTGCTCGTAGAGTCCCGTCGGCGGAGCGACGGGTGTACCGTACGCCCGTCGCTACGTCGACGGGAAAGAGCGTTGTGTCGAAGCTTCTCTGCCCAGCACGCCGAGCATGGCAAAGAAATCCACGGAACCGTCTAAATCTGCTGGCGAAATTCTGACTGAGCGACGTACGATACACTGGAGTTGACCTCACTCGTGAACAGGTTCCCGAATGGCCGTTTTTCAGCCTTTTGATACTGCCGCAACGAAAGGTTCCAGCAATGATCGCTGCGAATCCACTATTGCGCTGCGCTATTGCTGGAATGTTTTGAGGACGGTCGGTCGCTTGCTGCTGATTGTGGTTGTCGCCGCAATTTCATCCGATCGAGCCTTTGCGTCCTGCGGAGACTATCTGCATACTCGGACGTCTTCTCCCGCTGTTTCGATGGCAAATAACGCGTCTGAGGCTACGTCTGGAGAGCAAGGCGAACGCAAGCCTCCTTGCTCCGGGCCTGAGTGCCGATCGGTTCCTCGATCCCCGTCGATACCTCCTGTGGTACCCGGCGGCGTGGTGCGGAATCCCGAGTTGGCGATGGTGGACTTCGGAATCTTGGTTGAATCGTCCTCTCCCCA
>CAIJTV010000584.1:0-4754 GCA_903823635.1 uncultured Planctomycetaceae bacterium | reverse complement strand
TGACATCTTGTGCTCTGCAGACACTTGCACAAACCGTCACGGCCAGTAAGGCGAAATTGAGGCGAAGACTGTTGGTCATTGGTCGATTCCTGAAGTCACTAGCCGAATTCATCGACGGTATTTTCTGATCGCTCGTCAAGCCCGGAGTATAGTTTCTCACATCGTTCAGAAACAGCCAACTGCCTCTTTAGGCCCCTGCAGCCTGCTGCGGCTTTCCAATCCACAGCCTGCTGTGTATTACTGGTCTGAGTCATCACGAGCTTCGCCGTTCGTTGTTGGACAGCGGGCTGCCTGCACCAAAGCGGCAGCAGGCTGCAGCAGTCCATGAAGAAAAACCGGAAAGAAGGGGCGTTGTTGCTTCGTCCGCGGTTTCTGCAATTCACGAAGCAGAGTAAGCGTTTCGATGTCTGGATTCTGGGGCTGGATTTCGCGGCTGGATGCATGACACACTTGACCTGGTATGCCACAATTCGAAACGGAATTTTATTCACAGAACTGTCGCGTCAGTTGACCACCCCTGAAAACACTCCGATGTCACAAGTTGATCGTTTATCGCTCGTTATCAGTCAGATTCGATTCGCTCGCGAGTATACGCTGAGCCTTCTTAATGATTTGTCTCCTGAGGATTGGTTTCGACAGCCAGCGGGTGGAGTGTCGCATCTGGCGTGGCAGATTGGGCACCTGGCGATGGCTCAGTATGGTCTTTGCCTGTTTCGCATGAGAGGTCGAGCGGAAGTCGACCTTGAGTTGATGTCATCATCGTTTCGAAAGAAGTTCAGCAAAGGCACAACTCCCGATCCAGATCCTGTTGCGAATCCTTCTATCGCGGAGATTCGCGGCGTCTTTGATCGAGTATTCGAACAGACAATGCTGGAGTTGCCGTCAGTCACGGAGTCGCAACTGGATGAAACCGTGGACATGCCCTATGCCGCGTATCCGATAAAATTTGGTGGGCTGTTGTTTTGCTCACACCATGAAATGTTGCATGCCGGTCAGATTGGTTTGTTAAGGCGACTTATTGGAAAGTCGCCGGTGAGGTAATTGATAACCTGATGAATGAGACTCGTACGAGGCCGAGGATGCCGTTGGTTGCACGTTCGAGACGGGTTGCGTATCGTCATCGGAAATTGACCATCGAAAAGGCAACGAATTCGATCCCCCCTTCCTTTAAATGACTACACTCTGCACGGTATGAAATGAGTCTGGGTGTTCGCGGGATTCCCGTAGAGCAATCCCTCAATCGTGGCCGCGCACTGAATAATCCCTCCGACGCCGTCCTGCATTCTGGGCCTCCATGACCGCCTCTTCCGCCTCCTTAAATCCTGCTGGTGAAGAACTCAACAGTGCGCTGAGTCCGTTTGACTTCCAGCAACGCACGCGATTGATTTATGGTTGCGGGGCTTTCAATCAACTGGGCGAGCTGGCTCGCGAATTGTCTGGGCGAAGAGTTCTTCTGGTGACGGATGCCGGCCTGAAGAAAGTCGGACACTGTGACCGTGCTGTTGCATCACTGACGGCGGCCGGATTGCAATCCGTCGTGTTCGATGAAGTCACTGAGAATCCGACAACGGCTGATGTGGACCGATGTGTTGCGTTTGCCAAGCCGGCCAATGTGGATTTGATCGTCGGGCTTGGCGGCGGCAGCAGTATGGATTGTGCCAAAGGCGCGAACTTCCTGCTGACTAACGGTGGCCGCATGCATGACTATCGAGGAGTCGGCAAGGCGACTCTTCCGATGCTGCCGATGATCGCCGTGCCGACAACGTCCGGGACAGGCAGCGAAGCACAATCGTTTGCAGTGATCGCGGACTCTGAAACTCACATGAAGATGGCATGTGGAGACGTGAAGGCGGCTTGTCGCATCGCCATCCTGGATCCGGAGCTCACCGTCACGATGCCTCGGTCTGTCACAACGGCCACCGGCATTGATGCGATGACACACGCGATTGAAAGTTATGTGACGACGAAGCGAAACACAGTTTCCAAGATGTTCGCTCGCAAGGCCTGGGGATTGTTGGCCGAAGCATTTCCTGTGGTCATTCGCGAGCCCGCCAACGTGGATGCTCGAGGAAAGATGCAGCTTGGGGCGTTTCTGGCCGGCGCTGCGATTGAGAATAGCATGCTCGGAGCTGCCCATGCGGCCGCGAATCCTCTGACGGCACATTTCGGGACGACTCATGGCGTTGCTGTGGGATTAATGATGCCCAACGTAATTCGCTGGAATGGAGCTGCGGTTGGTTCGCTTTACCAGGATTTGTTGAACACAGCTGGCTGGATGGATGGTAATCCGACGCCTGCAGAAGCGGCTGATCAATTGGCGGCAGGATTTATTGAGTTCCTGCGACTTGCCGAGATGCCGATTTCTATGACTCAGGCCGTTGGGCGACCGATCACGGAAGAAAATCTGCAAGGTTTGGCGGATGAAGCCAGCCAACAGTGGACAGGAACGTTTAACCCGCGAAAAATGGATGCAGCCGCGTTTGTTGAGCTGTATCGAAATGCTCTGCGGTAAGATCTTGTTGAGTTTGGCCCGTTCAAGTCTGATGGCCAATCGTCTCACGCTGCTGGAGAGATCAATCATGGGTTCATTTTCTTCTGAGCAATTATCTCGTCGAAACGTATTGGGGCAATTGTCGACGGGTGTGGCCTCGATTCTGGCTGCTTCTGGCTGGTCGCTTCAGAGTCTGGCGGCTGCTCAACCAGCGACTTTGGATGCTCCTTCAGAAACCAGTTGGCCGTCTTTTCGCGGAACTCCTGATCAGCGTGGGGTTGCAAAATGCACATTGGCAGAGAAGCCTGAACTGAAATGGGAAGTCGCTTCTCCTGACGGCTGGGTCGCTGGAGTCGCCATTGTTGGTGAGCATGTCTTCGCACCGGCCTTATGCGGTTATCTGTACTGTTTTGATCTCAAGACCGGACAGGAGATCTGGAAGTATCGTTCGATCGAAGACCCGGATCCCAAGAAATTTGCGGCCGGATTTAAAGCGACTCCGTTGATTACCGAAACGATGGTCTACATCGGTGATGAAGATGGCGTTCTGCATGCATTGGAACGAGCGACGGGAAAGAAGAGCTGGGTGTTCGCCAGTGGTGCGGAGATCGCCGGCTGCGTCGCACTGTTTGAAGACAAGCTGCTGTTGGCATCTCATGACAGTTATCTTTACTGTCTGTCGAAGGATGGGCAGGAGGTCTGGAAGTTTCAGACGAATGACCGCATCAATTGTTCTCCGGGAATCGCTGACACGTTCACGTTTCTGGCAGGATGTGATGAGCATCTGCGAGTAATCGATCTGAAGACCGGTAAAGAGTTTCGTGACATGCCGCTGGAGTCGTTCCTGATTGCATCTCCGGCGATCGTGGGCGATTTGCTCTACGTGGGCACTCATACCGGCCTGATTGTCTGCGTGGACTGGCGAAAGGGCGAATTTGTCTGGCGGTATGAGGGGCCTCGCAAGATGCCGTTTCATGCGTCTGCTGCCGTGACGGATGATCTTGTGTTGGTGGGGGGCCATGACAAGCATTTGCATGCAGTCGATCGCGCGACCGGTGTTGCGAAGTGGACCTTCGCGACTCGGGCGAAGATTGAAAGCTCCGGGACGGTCGTGGATCGCCGGATCTTTTTCGGCTCGAACGACGGCAACCTTTATGGTGTCTCCCTGGATGCCGGTGCTGAGGTGTGGAAGTTCAATGCCGGAAAGGGAATCAGTGCGGGGGTTGCGATCGGCGAGGGATGTCTGGTCGTGGGCGAAGATCAGCAGAGTGGTCGACTGCTCTGCTTTGCGTAGTTCAGGCTAGTGGCTTGAGGCGGATTCGCCAAAAGATGGCGGCTGTCCGGTTGATTCCAGCACCGACATCCACAGATCGCCGTAAGGATCGACCGTGTTTCGTTGGCGGATGGCCAGTGGAATCGGCACATGCACAAATCGCCCGTGCCATCGACCGACGACCATTTCCGTTCGGCCACACATCGCCGCATGAACAGCGTTGTGCGTGAGTCGTAAGCTGTAAACACTGTCGAACGGATTCGCCGGAACACTGCGAATCAGATAGCTCGGATCAATGTACTTCAGATTTAATTCGATGCCCTGTTCGGCGAAGTGAGCATTGATCCTGTCCTTCAGAAACAGGCCGATATCACCCAGACGGGCGTTCCCGGAAGCATCCGTGGATTTTGGGCATGCCGCAAGCAACGACTGCCCTGCTCCTTCGGCCACGACGATCACTGCATGTCCTCGTCGATTCAGACGCTCCTGCAGGCTGGCCAATAAGCCCTGAGGGCCATCCAGTTGAAATCCAATCTCAGGAATCAAAACATAGTTGGCATCACTTTTGGCAAGAGCCGCATAACAGGCGATGAATCCTGAATGTCGCCCCATCACTTTGACGAGGCCGACTCCATTTGGTGATGAGATGGCTTCTGCGTGTGCTGATCGGATCGCTTCAGAGGCCATCGAGAAGGCCGTCTGAAAGCCAAAGCTCTGATCAATGTACATGATGTCGTTGTCAATGGTCTTGGGGATGCCCACAACGGCAATTCGAAGTCCTCTGTCGGCGATCTCCTTTGTGATCGCCAATGCGCCGCGGAGAGTGCCATCGCCTCCCACGACAAACAGCATGTTGATTCCCATTCGTTCCAGGCAGTCCACGATTTCAACGGGATCCTGCTGGCCGCGCGATGTCCCCAGCATCGTGCCGCCTTCTTCGTTGATGTGACTCACGAGATCCGGAGTGAGTTGCACAACGGGATGGCTATG
>CAIJTV010000583.1:0-7830 GCA_903823635.1 uncultured Planctomycetaceae bacterium | reverse complement strand
TTCCAGTGCTGACAAATACATTCGACAAGCAATATCTCGAATACATGGACACATCGTCTACGCCCGGTCAGGGACGAGATCTGGTCGACTGGGAGCGAGAAGTTTTCGGATGGGATCATGCGTCGGCTGGTGCTTACTATGCGGCCCAGTGGAAGTTTCCCGACGATCTGTTGTGTGCGATTTTTTTCCACCATTCACTTGAGTCAACCTTGCAGGAACCCAACGCCGAGTTCTTCAAACTATTCCCGGTCGCTTTGGCATCACTTCTTCCAGATCAATTGCATCAATCACCTCGCGGATTTCAGACCCTGATCAAGGTGGCTCGTCAATGCAGGGCGATTGAACTGGAATCCGTCTGCAGAGCCGTCGATGAAGAACAAATGAAAATAGCAGAGGGTTACGAAATCCCCAACCATCTCACGCAACTCCTGGAGCAAACTCAGCGAACGATGGACCAGAACCACGCCTGATCACTCTTTACGCCGAAGCATGCGCGTAGCTCAGTTGTGCAATCCTCTGGAAACGCCTGTCGGTACTGAACAAGGTTCCGCCCTCCATCCGTAAAACAGGCCGGTCGCGGAAAAAGGAGACTGATTGCAGTCGACGAATGATGTCCGTCGACTTATGCTGAACGTCCCGCCCAACGCTTACCCTGCCTATGTGACGATTCTCCCTGCCAAATGATTCGTCAGGAGACTCTCGTGAAACGCCAACTTCGGTCTTCCCCCGAGTACAGCATCGGTTCGCAATCGCGTCGAAACTGGATTGCTTCGACAGGTCTCAAAGCTGCAGGGCTGAGCACAATCCATCGATTCTGGGGAAACGTGGCACAAGGAAGCGTGCAGCCCACGAATTCATCGTTGGCGACAAAAACACGTCGCGCCAAATCGGTGATTATGATCTTCAACTGCGGCGCTCCCAGTCATATTGACCTGTGGGATATGAAGCCACAGGCACCATCGGAGATCCGCGGCAGTTTCGAACCGATCGACACCAATGTCCCGGGAATTCAGATCTCTGAACTGCTGCCCGAAGTTGCAAAACGCATGGACAAGCTTTCAATTGTCCGAACACTCCACCATTCTCATGGTGGCCACAATTCCGGGATGCATTGGTCGATTGTTGGGAAGCCGTACCGCATCGACAGCACCCTGATCAATCCCGGCCGCGCCGATATCCCGAGCTTCGGCACTCTCGCAGGTTGGCTCGCGCAGCAGGATGGCTATTCCGCCAATGTTCCTCCCTACGTAATAACTCCCTTTCCACATTGCGACAGCACGAAGTATCTAACCCCCGGACAATTTGGAGGTTGTCTTGGCAGCCGTTTTGATCCCTTCGTGCTGAACGCCGATCCCAACACAAAAGGCTTTCAGGTTCCCGGGCTTCAGCTTGACGCCGCCATCAGCCGTGATCGCCTTCAGGATCGTCAGTCATTACTTCAATCTCTTGATGAGCGGGGAATTCTGACGGCCTCGGAATCGACGGCCGACATTGACGTGCAGCGTGCGAAAGCACTGGGGCTGATCGGCTCTGATGCGGCCAGCGAAGTCTTTGATCTGTCGAAAGAACCTGATTCCGTTCGCGATCGCTACGGTCGACATAGCTGGGGGCAATCTCATCTTCTGGCCAGACGCCTGATCGAAGCTGGCAGCCGATTCGTCACCACTGTAAACGGCCCAAGCATCACCTGGGATACTCACAAAGACAATTTCAATCAGATGAAGAATCGTCTGGTTCCTCCCATGGAAAAAGCCTACGTAGCACTGATCGATGATCTTTCTGAGCGCGGCCTCCTGGATGAAACTCTTGTCATCTGGATGGGTGATTTTGGTCGCACGCCAATCATCAACAAAGAAGCCGGACGAGATCACTGGCCTCAATGCTATTCCATGGTGCTGGCCGGTGGAGGCATCCGCGGCGGACAGGTCGTTGGTGAATCCGACAAAACTGGTGCCTATCCAAGACTGCGCCCGATCCGACCGGCCGACATTCACGCCACCGTTTTCGACGCACTTGGCTACGATGCGCAGCATATCAACTACCATATGACTGATGGCCGTCCGATGCCGGTTTCAGACGGGCAGATCATTCAGGAATTGTTGTAACAACTTCGGCAGCATCTGGCATTCATACAGGTTGGTCACTCTCCTGTCTGGATCCGTACATGAATCACGAGAACGATCCACTTTCCCTTTGAACGTCGAAAGACAGTCCGGCAAAAAGGGTGAAACAGCCCCGACAATTCCAGTCGAATCGGCAGATTCTGGACAGCAAAAGACTTCGGAACGTCATGTCCTTGAAGCCGCCAGATGGGATTGCCAGGAACCGAACATCAATCGACCGTCCACCGGACCGTGAAGCAATCGAGGGCCAGGGGTTACTTGCCGCCCAGAAGGTCGCAACAAAGATGACATTGTCTCATTCCGGGAAACAACGCCCATTGCTGTGCATTGCCGTCACCAGTTCACTTTGAAGTCTTTCGACTTCACAAAGTAACGCATCGCCACCCCGATCAATATCCGATCGTTCTCCGAAGATGCTCACAAGTTCTAATTGTTGAGCCGCAGCGTATGTTGAGTCGGTTAGAAAATATCGAACGGACCCTTTCATGGAATGAGCAGCGTCGCTGATTTTGCGAGGGCAGTCCTCAACCATCGCGGCCTGCAGTTCACTGAGTCGATCAGGCAAAGTTCCAATAAACAGCGCTGCCAGATCGCGAAGTAGTTCAACATCCCCGTCCAGCTTTGCAATCGCTCCGGCAAGGTCACAGCATGAAGAGGTTGAACAGGACATTGATGAAGGAGTCATAGAATAGCAATCAATGGAGAATTCAGAAGATCGCGAGAGGCAGCCCTGCCATCTGAAATAGCGGACCTTCTCAAACGAGAATATTGCAGAAACAAATCTCCAGGCTAAAACAGCATCAACTTCCGAGGAAATGAATACAGACTCCAATGTTTCTCGAAGCCTGCCACCGAATTCAAGTGTGCCTGTGGCCCCTGCCATTGACATCACTCTTCTCAGCGAGTTGTCAACGAGAGTTGCGTGGCATCCGTGAGACTGACTTACCTGAACTGCCATTCCATAAATAGCGGCAGGTGAAAATTTGCCAGCAAGTAAATTTCTCAACTCACGTGCTGGTATTTCGCAACGATCTCCGGGCAAATCCATCACAGCCGGTCGCGTAAAAGAACTGTTTTGTATTTCCGAGCTTCAAGAGTTCCCGGTAGATGAACATGAGTATCTTCTGGTGGCTGATCGCAGGTCATTCCAGCCAACCCCATATTCTATGCTCACACATTTTATGAGACAGGTCGTTCACGTGTTTGTGGAACACTCAATTGTGTCCATTCATGACAAAGCTTCAGCAGCTGGGATTTTGCGATCGGCTTTGTTGCATAGTCACTGCATCCAGCTTCAAGACACTTTTTTCGATCCTCCGCCATTGCATGTGCGGTCAGGGCCAGAATCGGGCCCTTGTATCCTTGCTCCCGCAAACGCCGAGTTGCTTCGTACCCATCAAGAACAGGCATCTGCATGTCCATCAAAATAAGATCGTAGTCACGAAGCGACGACTCGGGGTCTCCATGTCGCTCCATTGAAGTGGACACTTTCTCAAGTACAGCCATACCGTTTTCCGCAACATCGATCGTTGCACCAGCACGCCGCAAAATGGTCTCCAGAAACCATCGATTGACAGGATTGTCTTCGGCAAGCAGGAACCGACCATTCAGCCTGAGTTCGCCCGCCACAACCTTTTCCAGCCCCGCATCAGAGGCCGCCAGTTGAAACGATACGGATTCCAGCAACTCTACCTCTCCAAGCGGGCCCATTGCGATTGAAACGCTGAATGTGCTGCCTAATCCCAGTTCACTCGTTACGCTGATGTCTCCATCCAATAGATGCGCCATGCGACGGCAGATCGACAGACCTAATCCCGTTCCGCCGAAACGTCGAGTAGTCGATGCGTCGGCCTGCATGAAAGGCTGAAAGAGCCCCGCGAGTTGATCGGGAGCCATACCGATTCCAGTATCGGTGACGTCGAATGCCAGTCGGTCAATTCCATCGGCGGACTTCGGTGCGATGCGAACAGTCAGATTGACACTTCCCGAATCCGTGAACTTAATGGCATTTCCGAGCAGGTTGATGAGAATCTGCCGAAGTCGAACCGCATCGGACACAATGACTCTGGGAATTGGCCCGAGTGACTTAGCTCTGATAATGAGATTCTTTGCAAGTGCCTGAGGCTCCAGGGAAGACAAGACTTCCGAAATGAGCTGAACTGGAAACACTTGCCTGAACTCAAATGTCATTTTGCCTGCTTCGATCTTTGAAAGGTCCAGCACATCATTGATGATCGTCAACAAATGGTGTGCAGAAGACTGGATCATACAGACATGACTGTTCATCTCTTCCGCGTTCAGGCCGGGTGAAGACAGAAGCTCCGAATAGCCCAAAATCGAGGTGACTGGAGTTCGAATCTCATGACTCATATTCGCCAGAAACTCACTCTTTGAACGATTCGCGTTATCAGCAGACTTACGGGCTGCAATCAGCTGTTTCTCCGCTTCTTTCCGCGAAGAAATGTCTGCCATTGTCCCCAGCATTCGCCGCGGATTCCCGTCTTCATCTCGTTGCATCAAGCGGCCACGAGACTGTACCCATCGCCACTCGCCGGTCTTCTGGAGTACTCGAAATTCAGCTTCAAAAACAGGCGTCAGACCATCGAAATGATTCTGCGCCCGGGTCTGCACGTCAGTAATATCCTCAGGGTGCACTCGCTTCGTGAACGTGTAGATATGCGGATCAAGATCTGCTAATTGCTCACCCAGTAAACTAGCCCAGCGAGAATCCCAGATCTCTTCGCCAGTTTGAATGTTCCAATCCCATGTTCCCAGCTCACCGCCCGTCAATGCCAGGTCAAGGCGCTCACGTTCGAATCGCAACACTTCAGCGGCATTGCGAGATTCAGTTATATTCGTCGCAATCCCAATGAACCCATTGATCGCATTGTGGCTGTCACGGGTAGCCGTAATGACCAGCCTGACGATGAGGCGACTGCCATCCTTTCGGATGTAGATCCAATCAGCTTCGCTGTGCCCCCCATGTCGAGCCTTGTGAACAAATGTCTCAAACCCTTCGATCGGACAACCGAATTCAATGCTGAGTTCCTGACTGCGACGTTTGACTTCCTCGTGACAATGAAAGATCGCTGGGTTCTGCAGACCAATCATTTCCGAGGCCGAATAGCCCAACATCTGCTCGGCGCCGGAGTTAAAGACTGTGATCAGGCCATTAACGTCACTGGCAATAATGGAAACATGGGTCGATCCCTCCACAACTGCTTGCATCCGCGATCGCGAAAACAGCAATTCTTCGCGAGCATTTACCTGATCCGTCGAGTCCATGATGTAGCCGTGCCATCGCACGGATCCGTCTTCCTGACGACAGGGAGCCGCGTTGCCGAAGCACCAACGAACGGCACCGTCAGAAAATCGAACACGGTATTCATGACGCCACCGCGTAAGATCATTCGCCGAACGTTGAATCGATTCAACAACTGCCGAATAGTCATCCGGATGCAGAATGTTGAATACTTTTGCAGCATCATGCCGAACCTCTTCCGGTGAGACTCTGTAAATCTCCCGAATACCTTCGCTCGCGAACGGAAAACAACTAGTTCCGTCAGCACGGAGTTCAAATTGATAGACAACGCCCGGAACTTGTGCGGCGATCTGGTGTAACCGATCGTGAACTTCCTTGAGCTGCGCCTGACTGCTCGATAAAGATCGATTGAGTCGTCGAAGCTCCAATTGAGATGCAACCTGTAGAGCCAGCGACTGCAGATCGTTTATCTGCTGGGCCGAGATTTGACGCGGCTTCGTGTCAATTACGCAAAGTGTTCCCAGTGCAAATCCATCCGCTGTTTGCAAAGGCACACCTGCGTAAAAGCGAATATACGGTGCCTCGAGTACCAACGCGTTGTCGCACGTGCGAGGGTCAGTCAGCGCGTTGGTGACGATCAGGGGTTCAGTGCCAAGAATTGCGTGAGCACAGAACGCAGAATCTCGATGAGTCTCTTTCGCGCCGATGCCATGAGCCGACTTGAACCATTGGCGTTCGGAATCCAAAAGACTGACCAGAGCAATCGGCGCTTCACAGAGCCGTGCGGCGAGTGATGTCAAATCGTCAAAGACTCTCTCGGGCTCAGTATCGAGGACGCTGCATTCAATCAACGCACCAAGGCGTTCGCGTTCATTCAAGGGAAGACATGCACGTGGCATTTCGACGGTCCGGAGTAGCAAGGGGCATCAACGTAGTCGACACACGGCGGTTATAGTCAATCACGCGACTGAAACAGAGTGGACGCGGTGTGACAATGCAACCTATCGTTGAAAACAAGCAACGGTCGGACATCAATGTTGATTTTCCCGATGCAAACACTGGCCACTCTCTTTGCCAGTCGTCATGGTCAATATCATCGAAACAAAAGTTCACCGCAAGGTAGGAAAATTGCTCCGAGGAATCCTCCTGCTGCGTCTCCGCGATTTGCCCTGATTCTTCAGGACTTGAAGCCGCTTTTGATCGTTCGCTCAATTCGCCGATCGGCGATCTTCCGGATTTTTCAGAATAACTCAGATGCGAGTCACAGCATTCTCGGACTTCGCCGCAGGGGGTTCAAAAGGAAATCGGGCCGGAGCGGTCTGTCGCCTTGGTCCCTGAAGCAGACTCGATTTGCCTGAACACTACTGTTTACTACTGAGTGTTTCTCTGACGTAGCCTGGCACTTACACGATTCAAAATTGCTAACTCACGATCAGACAGTGCTTCGCGACCTTCGGTGTGCAATTTTTCGAGGATGATATCCAGCTGCTGCTCATCCATTTCGCGAACCTCGGATTCGCGGACCGCACGCTCGTCGTCGCGACGGCTTTTCCAGCGTTCCAGAATCCCAAAGCTGGAGTCTTCGTCCTGAGTTTCACCATCTGAAAACTCAGCTCGATTCAGACTGGTATAGCCTTCTGAAAAATCGTAACCCATGAATGAGTCATCCGGCTCCGGCGGCGGAGTCCACTGGCTCACCTGATGAATGTGCAGAACCAACAGGAACGAGGACAACGCTACCAGACTGCTGATGTCGAATACGAAGCCAGCGAGGATTCCGAAGAGCGAAACGACCAGTCCAATTCGCAGCATCAGGTCATGAGTTTCTGATTCCACAAATCGCAGATTCAAAAATGATGAAGCGATCTGACCAGCATCCAAAGGACGAACCGGGATCAAGTTGAACAATGCCAGACAATAGTTGACCAGGAACGTCACTCGGAGACAGTTCTCCGCAAGTGTCAGTTGGGATCCAATCGAAAAAACCTCGAAGGGATTCAACAAGTTGCCCAGCAGACCAAGCTCATGGAGACGCCAACCGCACCCGACCGCCACAGAGGCATTGACAAGCGGACCGGCCAGTGACTGCACCAGCGATTCTCGAAACGTTAGCCGCGAGCCACCTTCGGACATTCCGCCCAACGGCCACAACACAACAATGCCTGGTGCAGAGTAGTTTCTTCGGGCGACCAGCAGATGAGCGATCTCGTGTCCCAGCAGACTCAGTAACAGGACCGCGCTGGTGATCGCTCCGAAGACAACGTCCTGCATTCGCCACATCAATGCAATAGCAACGACTGGCATGAGAAAACTCAGCCGAAGCGGAACTCCCATCAGTCGTCCCATTGGGAACGAAAATGTCAGCAAACTGTCGGTGCTATACATGATGAGAATTGTAAACAAGGCATCGACCGCAAAAAACACCCGAAGCCCGATTTTTTTCTC
>CAIJTV010000582.1:0-1618 GCA_903823635.1 uncultured Planctomycetaceae bacterium | reverse complement strand
GAGCGAATGTCGTCTGAAGTTTGCAGACAGCCGGATATCCGCTCGACGTACCTGCCTGTAGAATCACCCTTCCAAATGAGTGTCAGTTTGTTCGTTGTCGTCGAGCAATTGAGAGGTGTCTGTGACATTAAGTCTTCGCTTTATCATGATGTCGATGGTTCTGTGCTGCGTTGTCTCGTGCAGCCAAAGCGACGTACCTCACGCCAATGCCCAATCAGTATCTCAAGCCGCCAGTATTGGCGGTGAGTCTGCTGGTCAGCCGTCATCGTTGGTTGAGAGCCATGATGAATCGCCTCAGTTCAACAGCAACGACTCTTCGCTCGCAATCTTTGAGAAACGTATCCTGCCGATTTTTCAGTCGGCCAAACCTTCCAGTTGTGCTGAATGTCATTTGAGTGGTGTTGATCTCAAAGAGTACATCCGCCCCACCCAGCAACAGACATTCGCCTCATTGGTTTCGGCTGGCCTGATCGACGTGACGAAACCAGACGAGTCAAAGATCCTGACGTTCATCAGTCGTCGCCCTGAAAAAACTAACCTTGTGTCCGATGAAATCCGGCAGGTGGAGTTTGAAGCATTTCGGGCATGGGTTCGAGCAGCGGTGAGTGATTCAACTTTGATCGCTGACAAAGATGTTCAACCGATTGGCCCTCAGCTCTCCGACGAAGTGATCCGTCACGCTCGGAAGGATCGAGTCCTGGCTTCGTTTGTTGAAAACGTCTGGACTGAAGTTGGGCGTTGTGCCGCCTGTCACTCGCCCGACCAGAATCAAAAACAAGTTAAGGAACATGGGGAGCAGGTCTCATGGATTACGCTCCGTGATCCGCAGGCGACTCTGAACTACATGCTGGAAGCTGACCTCATTGATACCGACGAACCAGAAAAAAGTCTGCTGCTTTTGAAGCCAACGATGCAGATCAAGCATGGTGGTGGGCAGAAGATGGTGATTGGCGACCGATCCTATAAGCAGTTCCGTCGATTCATTGACGACTACACGGCCATCGTACGGAACAAGTACGCCACGTCCGAACAATTGCCTGAACAGAGCAATGAAGTCTCCGTCGTGACGGACATATGGTTTAAGATCGAGGGTGTCCCGGCCAAATACGACAAGATGCTGTTGCAGGTTGATCTTTATCCGCAGACTGATTCCGGCTGGTCAGAATATCGAGTGGCGACCTCGGACCGGCCTGTGTTTGGTGGAGGTAATCTCTGGCAGCACTCGCTGAGTCTGACGGCACAACGAGGCACAGACTGGGCAACGCAGATTGCCGCAGTGAAGCTTCCTTCCGGCAAATACCTGGCAAAACTGTACATCGATCAAACGGGAAAACTCCGGAAGGATTTTACCGCCGAACTGAATGAACAGGATCTTGTCGGAGAGGTCGAGTTGGAATGCCAATGGCCTGCGGGATACGGCAACATGACTATCGTAAAGTTTCCTGCTGAGTGATGCTCAGTCAGTTCTGTTGTTCTCAGCCTTGTTGTTCGCAGTCATCCCGTGCGTGGCGATCAGGAGTGCGTGGCGATCTGGTTCGAGAGTTTGCTTGAATTGCTCTGGGGCGACGTTGCTGGTGAACTTTGGGTTGCATCATGTCATGATGTTCAACCGGGTTGG
>CAIJTV010000581.1:0-3648 GCA_903823635.1 uncultured Planctomycetaceae bacterium | reverse complement strand
GGAAGAACCATCGGAATCTCATCGAAGCTACTCCGTCCGGTACGAGAAGTGATGAGATTGAGATCAAATGCGGTACCAAAGTGCGGTATGCGGGCTTATTGGAAATCACCGACGGGCTTATTGAAATGGCGACCAACGCTGCAAGAACGTGTCCTTCCTTTGCGATCATTTTCAGCCGTCGCAACGATATCACGCTCGCGTCGTCGATTGGTCAAATCTTTTGTCACAGTTTTCCAAAAGAAGATGGCCTCACGCGGACTAGCGTTGACTGGATGTCACTAGCAATCGCCCTGTGCCCAGAGGGTGATTTGCTTCTGAGGGTCACGGGACTTTTTGACGATCATGAGGCTGCCGTTGACCTGATTGGTACTCCGAAAGACCTCCTCGCATTAAGGTGCCATTAACGTACGTGTATTCGCAGGGAATCACAAAAGGGGACATTGTACTTATCCATTAAAGTAGAGAGCACGGGGCCAGCCACCTATCATCGACCTCGTTTCGTCGTATCGATACCTTGGGTCAAGGCTGACGCAGGTTTTGAGGGCATTCAGGGCTTAAAGTTCAAGAGGAGGCTTGTTGATGGCTCGGGCGAATCGGCGGGATGTGTTGGCGGATGGGGAGATTCAGGTCGTGCATTGCATCAATCGATGTGTGCGGCGGGCGTTTCTTTGCGGGAAAGATGAACTCACCGGGAAAAACTATGACCATCGCCGCGAACTGATTCGCTATCGGCTGGAATTTCTCGCGGGAGTCATGGGTATCGAGGTGCTCGGCTATGCGATCATGAGTAACCACTTTCACACGATCCTTCGAAGCCGACACGATCTTGTGGCGGCGTGGTCGGACGATCAGGTGGCTCTCAAATGGTGGTTGCTCTGCCCGGTTCGAAAAAACAAAGACGGCAGTCCGGCGGAACCGACAGAATTCGAACTCAACCAGATTCGCAACGACAAGAAGCGGCTGAAAGAAAAGCGACAACGGCTATCGAGCATCTCGTGGTTTATGCGATTTCTTTCCGAACGCATTGCGAAAGAAGCCAACAAACAGGATGAGTGCAGCGGACGGTTCTGGGAAGGTCGCTTCAAGGCACAGGTTCTTCTGGATGACGCGGCGATTCTTGCGTGCATGCAGTACGTAGATTTGAATCCCATTCGAGCAGGCATTGCAAAAACTCCGGAAGGCAGCGATTTCACGAGTGCTCAGGACCGCCTGCGGGATCTGAAGACAGCCGCAGCAGAGTGTTCTGTTGCCAGTCTTCAGTGTTCAGGAAAAGCAGTGCCGAACAAGGATCTCGAACAAGTTCCGGTTTCCGAGCGTCGCCAGTTCGACGCGGCGGTGGAGCACGGTGCAAAGGCTGGTTGGTTGTCTCCAGTTCCTCTGGAGCCGAAGCGTCAGGCGGTCAGAGCGAAGAAGACGGAGCGTCGTGCCTCGAACAGGGGGTTTCTGCCGCTTGGGGTTGAGGAGTACCTGTCTTTGTTGGACTGGACCGCTCGGCAGGTGCGAACTGATAAGCGAGGCTCAATGCCGGCCGATCTGGAGCCCATCATGGAGCGACTGGGCGTGTCGGCGGAGTTGTGGGTCGAGTGCGTGGTGAATTTCCGCAAGTGGTTTCGTTCGGCCGTTGGTCGACCGAAGTCTATGTCTACCCGCGCCGATTCCCGCGGCCACAACCGCGCGATCAGTATCAGCTCATCAAGACGCCTGTTTGCCGGCGGCTGAGGTTTGGCAGAAAGCAGCGTGTTAGCGTTTCGTGCATGTCTTTTGTTTCGATTTGCCTGCATCGGCGGCTGGCCCCATTACGCTCCACGGGGATCATTCTCGCTCTGCAACCTCCCGACCGTTTCAGCACTTGTCATAAGGAATATGCAGATCTGTTGGGGTCGCGTTATGGGTTTCTGGTCTGCGATCCTGCACCCAACGGATTCAAGGTCAACATAAACACTTTGGCTGGACTGCTCGAAAAAGTCGATCACTTAGGAAGCTGGCAGTCAGCAAACTGAAATGCACTTAAAGACACAGAAGGGCAAGGCCAACGGCGCTGCTCCTCCCATAGACGGATACTAAAATCTCAGATGTATCTCGGTCAGCGTGGTGAATTTGTGAGCTCTCGTCCCTGCAATAGTTTCAATTCCTCAAGCAAGGCTGAGACCTCCAGCGATAACGATTCCAATTGAATCCGTGCTTCGGTGATATTGCCGGCTCGTGCCAGAGCTTCAATGGCAGTGGCGGTTGCGAAGGGTCGGTCAACCATAAAGGAGCTAACGGTTCCCTTTAATGAATGAGCAAGCTGTTGAGTCTGCAAGAGATTTCCTGAATCCATGGCTCTATGCATCTCAGCAATCAGGTGAGATGAATTCGATTGCAGCAAAGTTGTCAGATTTCTTAGAACCGCCAGATCACCATTTACTGAATTCATTAAGGCGGTCAGATCGATTTTCTGTGCATTTGACGGGGCCTGTTCGGAAACCTCAACGGCTGCCGACGTTAGTCCCTTACCTCTGTTGAGCCACTCTCCAACAATCTGAATGAGCATATCCTTTTCAACGGGTTTCGAAACGAAGTCATCACAGCCTGCCGCGCAACAGAGTTTCCGATCTTCCATCAGGGCATGCGCTGTGAGTGCCAGAATCGGCTTCGTGAAACCTGACTCTCTAAGACGACTTGTTGCCGCGTAACCGTCAAGGACCGGCATCTGCATGTCCATGAGAATAAGGTCATAGCCTCGACTATCGGTGGCAGATGAATTCTGTTCCGCCTCGACTTTGACCAGGGCATCCAATCCGTTTTCCACGGTATCCACCTGGGCTCCCGCAGTCTTCAAAATCGTTGCGAACAGAAACTGATTGACAGGATTGTCTTCGGCAAGAAGAATTCGCCCTTCAATCTTTCGTCCCTGAGTTGCAGAAGCTCGCGGTCGCGGAACTTCCATCAGGGATACGGAGCTGAGCATGCGAACGTCACGTATTGCCCCTGTCGCAATAGTCAGTCGAAAATTACTGCCGACCCCAAGCTGCGACTCAACGTCAATCCTGCCACCCAGCAACTCCGCCTTTCGGCGAGAAATCGTTAATCCCAGTCCAGTACCACCAAAACGTCGAGTCATCGAAGTATCTGCCTGCATGAATGGCGTGAACAGGTTGTTGCACTGTTCCTGCGTCATGCCGATGCCGGTGTCAGACACTTCGAAGACCATCCGATCAAACGAATCTGCCCCAGCCGGCAGAAAACGGATCGTCAGCCAGACATCGCCGAATTCAGTGAACTTGATCGCGTTCCCCAGCAGGTTCATCAGTATTTGCCGCACGATGACGGTGTCCGAAACAATTTGCTCGGGAATCAGTCCAAAGGTTTTCGCGATGAAGCTCAGGCCTTTTGCTTTCGCTCCGGGCGCCAGAACACTCACGACATCACGTACCACGTCTACCGGAGACATTAAGACGTTTTCAAGCCGCATGCGCCCAGCTTCAATCTTCGACAGATCCAGAACATCATTGATGATCGAAAGCAGATGGTTGCCTGCCCTCTTGATGATCTCAACATCGTGAGCGATATCCTGCTCTGACAAACCAGGGGCTGAGAGCAGTTCCGAATATCCGAGGATTGACGTTAGCGGCGTCCGAATTTCGTGGCTCATATTGGCCAGAAACT
>CAIJTV010000580.1:0-4545 GCA_903823635.1 uncultured Planctomycetaceae bacterium | reverse complement strand
CGTCCGACATGAAAGACACGCCCACCTCTTCGAAGGATTCCTACATCTGGCTTGCATGATGCTATGCCTGAAGGGGTTTTGAAACTGCCTCTAGTCATGTTCTTGATGTTTTTCGCGTTGTGGAAAACGTCAGCAAATAGAATCTCATCGCCCTGTTCGAGTATTCTGAATTGCCTCGGCCACAGAATTGCCTAACTGGACGGGGCGTCTGTTGCGAACCAACAAACGCCGCTCGATTCCGGCAGAACTTGATCGGATGCTTGAGCGACTGCACTGCAGCTCGGAGAGACGGTTGAATCTCGCCAAGAACTCTCGCAAACGCTTTCGAGTCGAGATCGGACCGCCAGCAACTCCGCAGTCCATTTCATCCCACCGCCGCTCCCATCGCATCACCGCTCAGGGGCGACGTGAATCCTGACAGTTGCTTGAAGAAACAGTGTGGGCGTCTGTTCTTGAAGGTAGATTTTTTAATGACTGTGGGAGCTAACTTCGGGGGCTTTTTCTATCCCTCTTCAGTGTGGTAACTGCCGACCATGGTCTTCTCATATGCCGACTGACTTGTGGTGATTCCCGTAGGGCTGGGCGTTGTTGCCGCAGGCTCGCGGTGACCGCGTTCGTAACGTCCCCACCAGGATCAACATCGCACCGACGCGCCCTCATCGAGAATCCCCAACATCCCCCTTCAATCGCGCGAACCTGGCACAACCTTTACGACGACTTCTTTACCTTCTCGGACGAGAAAAGGTGTCAGGAACCGTTTATCGACAACTGACGTGGTCTTGCGTACCGTAGAGGCAAGGGAAGACCGAAACGATCAGTTCCGGAAAGTCGGATTTATTATGTGATCAACCGGGTCAATGCTCGGTTGGCGAATCTTTACCAAACATGAAGATTGCAGTTCTCCAGAAGTATTAGGCGATTCGTATTGGATGTGGGGGCAGTGTGATCGGCGCTGCGGTCAGCATCAAAGAGGTTGGAATTTTTTGTCAATCCGCTCTCTTCAAAACACGCGCGCATGGTACGCAGAGAGTCCCTTTCGGGGAGCTTTGCAAAAAAACCGAGACAATGTCTCGGCTTTTTTACGCCCTGAGTGTAAAGGAGGACAGATTTGTTCTTCGTGTACATCCTCCGCTCCGCACAGTCCGGAAAATTCTACACCGGCCAAACGAATGATCTCGATCGCCGGATGCAGGAGCACAATGATCCGCTTCACAATGATCGCAAATACACGACGCGAAACACAGGTCCGTGGGAGTTGCTTCATCGCGAAGTGTATGCGACTCCCTCAGAAGCTATGAAGCGAGAAACGTGGTTGAAATCCGGAGTTGGCCGAGCATGGATCAATGCTCAGTTCGACAGAACAGGTCCGCCACTGAATCACGGTCTCACGCAAAGGCGCAAAGCCGCAAAGAATTCAACACACCGAACACTTATACCTTCCTTTGCGTCTTAGCACCTTTGCGTGAGAACTGAGAGAACTGACTTAAGTGTTCAGATCGAACGCTGTCACCGGAGCACCAAAAGTTCAGCGATGCGAGGCTCGCTGCGAAGTTGAGTTTGAAGAGGACCATTAACCGATCGTCGTTCTGAGAGTGCATGCTCAACCAACCTGCCCGCTGCAGGACTACGGTGACGACTTAGGTCTTCTGCGACCACGCGGCAACAGCACTGCCAACGAGAGAACTAAGGACGCCAAACGCCCATAACGCTGGAATCAGGACTTCCTCAGAAATATTTGGAACAGTAGCTGCGCCGAATTCTGTGTGAACAGAATGCTGTGGAAGCAATGAGTAGGCAACAACGGTAGCCAGAAACAGGACGAGTATGCCGCCTACAGCGCCGCAGATTGCTCCTGCGAGGCTGGATCGCAGGCCGTTGCGGCACCAACCCCAATAGCACAGCCTGGATAGCTCCAACCAAAACTCCAATCACGCCCACAACGGCCGCAGTGATCAGCAACCCAATAGCAAACATTCATGAGCTCTTTGAGAAACGGATACGGCCCCTGCAAGGGGAATGCCTGTTTCACCACCTCGCCGCCACCTTGCTCAGCAAGAATATTCCGAGTTGCTAATTCGCGATGGAGTCCTCATCGGGTGTTGCTTTCAAATCCGGCAGCAGATGATTTCGGGAAGTGCGTGGTCGTTCCTCTTCGCTGTGCCGACCGCATCTCCACACACGATGATTAGAACACTATTTCCATGCGACATCCGTCATCGAAAGAGGTCAGACGTTTTTTGAGGTGTCACGAAAAGAGGTCCTTTCGATGAGGAGCGTGGGCTAATCTGCCGTGATAGTCCCAAATACATTATCGTCACTCGTAGAGGCTTTGTTCCCCACGATCTTCCGAATCGTCCGCTTGTCGGCGGTGACAGTCCCGGACGTGTAAACCCCGCCACCGATGCCCTGGCCATGCTGGCCACCAACCGCCCAGTTGCCGGAGATCGTTGATTCACGAAGGTCCATCCAGCAGGACGAGGTATTGTGCAGCGCACCGCCAAGAGCTACGCCAGCAATTTCACTCCCCGGACTTCCACCAGAAGCGATATTTCCGAAGAACTGGCAGCGCCTTATCTCTACCTGTTTCGCGAGGCTTGAGCCCGTGCCCGCCGCGAGGACCGCGCCGCCGTATGCGCTACCTCCTATGATATCGCCACTGCCACCCTCCGCTTCATTCTCTAGCAGGGTGCTCGATGCCGTGACAAGCGTCGAATTGAAGTTGTAGATCGCTCCCCCGCCGGCATCCGCACCAGACTGTCCGGCTCCACCAATCGCACCAATGGAGAGATTGGCGATGAGGAGACAATTCTCGATCATCGTCAGGCTCCCTGAACCATCCACGGTTCCGGGTCGAGTGGCGATCGCGCCACCAAATGCCTTCTCACCGGAGTCGATCCCGCGGGCGACGTTTTCGTCAAATGTGCAGTCAATGACAGTCAACTCACTGCCTCCAAAATTGCCGATTGCCCCTCCATAACTCGTAACACCCGATGTGGCCAGGTTATCTGTAAACGTACAGTCTTTAATGATCGCCACCGATTCAGTAACGTTGCCGATAGCGCCACCAAAAGCGTAACGTTTCCCGCCAAAGGCAACGTTGTCGATGAACTGGCAGTTGATCGCGGTGAGCATTGCAAAACCCGTGTTGACGATGGCGCCGCCGCCCACAACGTCTGAGCTAACGTTATCGATCGTCACATTGTTGCACATTGTGACTCGGCAGAGATTTAGTTTTCCGCCGTCGTTCAGGATGGCACCGCCGCGTGTGACAAGTATGGAAATACTCTCCTGAACAATATTACGGCCATCAGCAATCGTGAGGTCCTTGATAGACACATCAACTTCAGGTCGAATCATAAAGATTCGGCTGGCATTGCTACCGCTCACGGTGAGCCGAGTCTCGCCAGGTCCCGCAATCGTCAGCGGGCCCGTAATCTCTAATTGACCGCTCGTAAGCTTGATTTTGCCCTTGAGATCCTCCCGGAAGCGAATTACATCCACCCCCGATGTTTCATTGGCACTGGCCACTGCGGCGCGCAGTGAGCCGGCCCCCGCATCCTTGAGGTTCGTCACGATGAAGATGCTCGCCGATGCGCTGGGTGCAATACATGTAATGCAGATCAGAGCGGCGAGCAGGCTGGAAGGATTCGTTGGCATGTGGTCTTTCTGGCACCAAAATAACGAAAAAATCAACAATGGATAAGGATCTTGAGAAATGGGTTTGGCTGATCATCCGCGAGTTCTCATCGGGGGGTTCTCACAATGAATGGAGAAACCTTCGAGCATGGAAGTCACTGGTGATGCACCGGTTAATGAGGCACCTGGAATCTTTGACTCGACCCCAGCGAGTCTCACCAGCTGACTTTCTGTTTTCGCGATGGTAAAGGCGGGCTGTCATTGATAATTTGCGAAACCCTTGCCGCAGGCGATCACTTGCTGCCGATGGCGTAGAGAGTTTTGCTCGATCGGATCAACAGCGTGCCGTCAGCCAAAGCAGGTTTTCATCCGCACTCTAACTCTCCGGGGTAATACTCTCATTCGTAACGCCACTGCCATTGGGCCCGCGGAACTGAAGCCTGTCGGCCGCGAAACAGACCGATGAAAAGGCTATGCAGACAGCGAAAAGGACAACACGTGAGCGATACATGCGAACTTCCTGACACAGAATCTGATTTCGATCGGAATGTGCATCGAGTCAGATGGAGATAAAAGTGCGCTTGCCGGCGAGTAGTATAGCCTGACAGGGTGAAGATTGCATGAGTCACTCACAGACATGTCGCCCTTTCAGTGCTGAGCGGCACGCCGTGGCTTGCGCCTTATATTATTCGACCCATCTTTTACAGTCGTGGGGGACGTAACAGGAAGCCAGTAAGCCGTCACGGCCAACAGACGGCCAATTGGCCTGCCAAACTAAACAAAACATAAACAACTATGCTTAAACGACTTCCATCATCAAAAACTACGCGACATTTTTCGAATGGTTCTAAAGAGAGTTCCTACCGGAAACTTTCTCAAAATCAGCGGACTACCGCTTACCGGGAAGTT
>CAIJTV010000579.1:0-2974 GCA_903823635.1 uncultured Planctomycetaceae bacterium | reverse complement strand
TACCGGAACTGAACGCGATGCAGGAGTCGATTGATTCATTACGTGAACAGTTGGATCGTGTTGAGAAGCTGCTGGCCAAACGCGATACCTGAGTTCTTTCACCGACCTTGCCACCTCGCCACGTAGCCCCTGCTTTACTCTGGTGGCGACATGGATCGAACTGGCAAGATGGTCCCCACAGACATAGACCCCATCTTGCCACTAACCCCCTATAAATAACCATATAGCCTTTAAAAGTGCTTAAGAGAGAGTGTGTGTGAGAGGGGTATAGAGGAGACCATCTTGCCAATTGGGTCCATGTTGCCAATTCATGTATAACAGGGGCCATTGGCAAGTTGGTGGCGAGGTGGTGAAAGAAGCCCGGCCCGGTCAGAGGTTCGGGAAGTCGAACGTGTCGTCCTGCTCGGCTGGCTGGTCGGATTCTGGAGTGAGCCGCCATAGCCATGGGCCGTCGAACGATTCTTTGCGGGCCGGGATGCCGATCGCCTTATACGCTCGGCGGAGGGTTCGGTCAGTGAAGCCAACCTGTTCGCCGGCTTCGATCACTTCATTCGCTGGCAGTGTTTTGTCGTTCAGGTGTTCACGAAGCCACGCGATCGCTTCTCTTCGTTCGCTGCCACGCTGTGAAGGTTTCTGGTTGGCTGTCTCGGCGGCGAAGGCATCGTCGGCATGCATCTTCACCGGATTGAATTCCCAGGCGACTCGCCCATCGTCGATGCGATAGGCAAGCCCATCCGGGTCTTTGGCCAGGTTCAGTTTGGCTGGCAGGAACAGTCGTCGCTCAGGGTTGTCAGGATCTTTCGTGATGGCCCAGACGGCTCGAGCGGCCGCTGCGAATGCCAGACTGCCCATGGCTCGGTAAACGGCCTTGTTGCCGCCGGTCTTTGCCAGGTGAGTCACCGTCAGGATTGCCACGTGGAAACGGCTGGCAAGGTCCGCGAGCGGAGCCAGGACGCCTCGCACTTCGCTGTTGTTGTGGGAATCCACTTTGCCCATGAACCCTGCAATCGGATCCACAACGACAAGGCGAACACCAGCATGATCGATCAGCACTTCTTCCAGTCGAGGCACATCGCATTCCAGGGAGAAGGGACGTTTCTTCCCCATCAATGAAATGCCCTCGAGCACGATGATCTTCGTATCGTCCGCATTGGCCTTGTCCATACGCGGAGCGATAGTGTCAGCCAGATCATCTTCGCAGTTGACCAGGATGACTTTGCCAGGTGGTTGTTTCATGAGTGGGTTGTCGGGCCAGCGATCCCCTCGAGACACGCGAGCAGCGATATCCAGAGTGACGAACGACTTCCCAAGGCCAGGGTCTCCGGCCAGCAACGTGAGCTTGCCAAGCGGAATTCTCCCCGGCCAGAGCCAGTCCAGTTGTTCGCGGGTGACGTTGTTCAGCATTTGCAGGATGGTGTGTGGTTTCGCCGGATCGCTGGTCGCGATCACTTGTTTTGCCTGCTCCAGCATACGTCGCTGCCTTCGTGAGAAGTGTTCTTCCGGAGCGTGAGGGACGGTTTGTCGATCCGGCTGCAGTTGCTCCGAACCCCAGTCCACGACGGTGCTGATCCACGGCTGGATGATGGTTGACGCGATCTCATATTCGCTGATTCCTTTCTTACTCAGTTCTTCCCAGCACTGCCGGACAAACTCAAACCCATGCACGCGGCCACGAAGGCGAGCAGCTGGGACGATGTGATCCCGTTTGTATGCGACCTGCTCGCTGTCGAAGTCCGGCCGCTGGTAGTACTCGGATGACGGAACCAGGACTTCAAACAATTCCCTGACCTGTCGCCGCTCGCGATGGGCGGCATCGATCGCGGCATAGTCGATCGCTTTCCATGAGCCGGCTTCACGAGCCGATCGCAGGAAGGCATCTCGGTATGCGCGTTCGGCATCCATCTGTTCCGGTGTCTGATTCCAGAACAGTCCGTCTTCGTAGAACGGCACGAGGTTGTCAGGGAGATGTGGCATGTGGTTATCGCTGCAGAGTGATCCAGCCGTAATTCATGTGGTGACTCAACACGCCGTTGCGCCGGCCACGATCGAGAACGGCCTGAATGGCCGGCACGGTATGGCCAAACGACTTGGCAATGATGGCCGCCGTAACAGGCCTGTGACCGTTGTGGAGTTGGGTGATCCGTTCGGCGACCATGGCAACATTGGGCAATGGAAAACCAATGTCGGCATCGCACGTGATGTACCTGGGCATCGTGACGATCCTCTTTATGGCGGTTGGGGAATCCGTACAGCGACCGAAATGGCCGACGGACTGTGAATGCAGGTCAGCAGAAAGCTGAACGCCAGGAGTGGGTCGTTGATGGGCTGGGTGTTGCGAGGTATGGGTTTGGGGCGGATGTGACGCAGAAACAGATCGGGACATCCCGATGGTGTTTCGCAGCCCGTTCCTACCAATCACATATGCAGTGCGATGGTGGGTTGTCCGAAAAACTTCAAGTTTCCTTTGACGTGTTTCGTCAATAGGTGACCTACACGGTCGAGTGGAAACAACGCCGCTAAAAACCAGCACGCCGTCAGTTTTCTCACATTTCTGAGTGAACAGTTTTCATGGTTCGCTATTTGGAGAGCTACCCGGTCTGTGGTTTTTATGACGGTCAATGGCTGATGAATTTTGGCAAATACCATCTGGCCAATTTCAAAGTGGCGACATCGGTGATGTATGCCGTCGTCCGCCGTGTTGTCCGGAAATCTGGATGGAATTCCAGAAGACCAGCAACTCGTCTCTGATTGAACTACGCAGCGGACTGCACAAATCACGGACCATTCCCGGCGATCGTGGTTTGCGCTTTCATAAGTCGCTCTTCCAGCACATCCAAAGCCCCCGGTCGACACTCCATTGCCACCGCGACAAAGTCGGCAATGATCTCGGGAGTAGGTTCAAACGAAGCGCACTCATCCCGACTCGATGATACAACAAGCCCTTCGGCAGGCATGCTGAAAGGGCTTGTTTCTT
>CAIJTV010000578.1:0-4272 GCA_903823635.1 uncultured Planctomycetaceae bacterium | reverse complement strand
GTTGGCATCGAACACACATTCCGTCGGAAACTGCCGCATGCTTTACCGGGCTTAGCGGATTCTTGACGATAGCATGGATGCGACTCGTTCCGGGACGGCCTGAAAAGGCCACAGCCGCCTGCTTCCGATTACCGACATGGATGTTGGAGGAGGCAGGCGGCTGCGTTCCTTGGGGTCTTATTCATTGCGACCTGCTCGCTGCAGATTTGAAGCTCGTGTGCTGCCGAGCCGTCCTTCTCGAGTAGAAGGGGCATTCCTGCCTGTCTCCGGATTGTCGGACAAGAATGTCCAACTTACGTTTTCCGATCTGACGCCGACGCGAAGACGGAATTGCGAATTGACATCCGCACACGCCAGTTACGACCGAGCCCCAAACACGCCTGTAACGACTCGTTCGTTTCCGCATAGATCGCGGCGAATCACTACCGACTCAAATCCGGCCGATTCAAGCATCCCGCCAACAGTTTCACACTGAGCAGGATCCAGTTCCATCGACAGAAACGCGCCGGGCTTCAGATATGCTGGGGCCTGCGCAATGATGCGGCGGACGACATCAAGCCCATCAGCGCCCGCGAACAACGCCGTCCCGGGTTCATGCATTGCCACTTCGGGCTGCAACGAATCCCGCTCATCCTCACGAATGTAAGGCGGATTACTGACCAGTCCGTCGAAGCGACGCCCTGCGTTTCTTAATGGCTCAAGCGTATCGCCAGGCAGCAACGTCACCTGAGTTGTCACGCCCAGCTTTTCGCAGTTGCGAGCCGCCACATTAGCCGCGACTTCAGAGATATCCGTGGCCACGACAGCACATTGAGGTCTCTGCTTGGCGATCGTAATGGCAATACATCCCGATCCGAAACCCACTTCAAGAATCTCCCGAGGCTCCTCCTTCGGAATCAGCTCCAGACACGCGTCGACGAGTGTCTCAGTCTCTGGTCGAGGAATCAGAATACCGGGACCAACCTCAAAACTGCGTCCGTAAAATTCGCGAGTGCCAACGATGTAAGCCAATGGCTCCCGCTTCGCACGACGCTGAACAAGCTCCCGCATGATGGCTCGCTCTTCGTCCGTTAACAACGTTCCGAAGTCTGTGTACAGGCGGATTCGCTGACACTTGCGAGCATGGGCAAGGAGCAACTCTGCTTCAAGGCGAGCTGACTCCACACCTTTTTGCTTCAGGAACGTCGTGGTCCACTCAAGAATTCGTTGAACGGTCCAGCCTTCAGTCGTAGAGGCCTTTGGGTCGGCAGGAGCATTCATCGGTGATTCTGATTACCTTCCGTGCGTGAAATCGTCCCTTACTACGCCCGGATTGTAGCTACTTCGAAGATTTCCTGAAGCGGCAGAGCCCGTGAGTTCCACCTTTGAACTCGATTGACAATTTGGACTGCGGCAGCCTGCTGCCGCTTTCGAGTTCACAGCCTGCTGTGGACAAGCGTTTTCATACATACCACCGCCAACGCGTCAACAAAGTCCCGTGTCTCCGTTATTCCTACGCCTGCCGGGAACACTGATTAATTGCCTCGTTCGGCGGGCTCCTTCAATGTTCTCGCGAATAGTGCCCTGAGCTGCTTCAGTTCCTGTTTGGGGAAAGGCCATGACCAGACTGCAGTCGGGAGATTTTCGTCTGACCAGCATTGTTCAGCCGCGAGGTCGCACAAAGCTTTGATGAATCGATGAACGATTTCACGAAACTTGCCACAATCGACGAGTTGCCGATCAGACCTCTCAGAATGCATGATGACGAAATCCAGACTGGTTCCGTTTCGCAAAAGAATCCATTTTGCGTACCCCGGTTCGAGTGACCAGTCGACTGTTGTCTCGCCAATGCCCTGCACAAGCAATGATAGTGATGAAACAAGATCCCGAATTGAGTCACATGGGACATCAGAGACATCTTCATGCCACTCCTGGTCGCCCGCCACGATTTTGACTCTTATCCAACCATGGGATGGTGGACCGAATTGAACATCGAACTCACACATAATAGATGCATCAGAAATTCAGTATCTGCCATTCGTGGGAGTTTTCCGAAGTAGTTGACATGGTTGTTATCTCCAGTGTTCTCTCAGTTTTACCTGCTGCGCAGAAGAAAGCGAACTTCGACGAATTCTAATAAATTGATTGCCGTCCTCTCCGGCCATTCACCTCTGGGCAGCTTTGCGGAACTCACTGTGGCCCCATGTGGCGACGGCTGTTTCGGTACAGCCACTCGACTTTCGTCCGAGCCCACGGTGTTTTTCTGAGGAACTTCAGGCTGGAGCCAATGCTGGGGTCGTGAGTGAAACAGCGAATGGGGATCTCGCGCCCCATTTCCTCCCAGCCGACGTGCTCGACCAGCTGCTCCAGCATCATGGCCAAAGTGATTCCGTTCAAAGGATCCAAGGGACGCTTTCGAGTCATACGATTCAAGCCAAACTGGGGTCTTATCTGTTCTGCGAGGTCTGCTCGGACGGCGCCTCGCCTGCTATATTCGTGACATTTACCGCGCATTGAGAGAATCGTCTATTCATCTCTCGCGCTGATTTGCGCAAGAATCTGTTTCGCCACAATACTGCTATCCTCAGACGCTCTGTTGCCAACTTTGCGCATGGGTCATCAGGCCGAAACCGAGCTGCGGCAGACATATGTGTTGATCTGGGGAGAATCGGATAACGCCTCGTCTGTCAAGTGCATCGCCTGTCAAGTGCATGGCACTGGTCCGCATACCTGTCAAGTGCATGGCACTGGTCCGCATGTTGCATCCGGCCTATGGATGTAGAATCCTCGGGGCGTTTCTCGATGTCGACTGCAACAGGGCTGGGCAAGATTACTGCTCTTTTTCGACACGCAACCTGCACCGTACAAGGCTCATCTAGGCGGAGCGAGATGTCTACTTTGGGACGATTGCAGACACACCATTTCATGTCCCGGCTGGATCATGACACGCGGCCGGTTCTGCCTGCTGAGACGCGACGTGAGGCCCCACGCTTTGACACGAGTCAGAGTGCTACTACAAAACCCGACGCGGATGACTCCGGGGTTGATACTCGATTCGAACGCTTCAAGGGGCCTTTGAGAGCAATGTTGCCTGCTGATAGGCTCTAAACGACACCTCCTTGATGCTTCCGGAGGTCAGGCTGTCTTCCCAGCGAGCAATTCGCTGATGATCATCGTTCGTGATCTTCTGAGTAAGCTGATGGTCGGCTCGCAGGCGAAATTGTTCCGCCGGTCGACGGTCCAGTTCAACACTGATCGGCATGCGATCCTTTAATTCTCGCAGAGCTTTGTTCAGTGCCATACGAGGTTCCGGGAACAGGCTGCCCGGATGCAGAATCGAATTCAGCTGCGCGGTCCAGTCTGCATAGGTCAGATACTTCTCAACCTGCAATGGATCGTTCCACTTGCGAGTTTCCACACGGTAGATGAATGACGGAGACGACAACACCAGAGTGCCCTTCATCGGATCAAACGTCTGGCTGAACTTTGGGTTCATCTGGAATCGGATTGAATCCGCGATCCTCTTTGAAGTCGGGTCGGCCGTCGAGGATAGTTCCTTCAGATATTCAGCGGTTCGCGGCTGACGACCGTCCATCATATGGCGGATCTCGTCAAAGGTGATGCGAGTCGACATGCCACGTGATTCGTTAAGCACCGTGAATCGCTTTTCAACGAGATCAAAAATGATGACTTCGTCGGCCGAGTCTACGTAATCATAGATGCGTCCATTGTGAATCAGACTGAGACTGCTGCTGACAATCTGAGTCGGCGTACGAGTCTCAGATTTTGAGACATCATAGACATGAGTAGAGATGCGCAGTCCCTGCGCGAAGGATGTCGAACACACAGCCATGACAGCCGAAAACACCACAGTTCGTAACATCTCTTGAGCCTCCTGCTCGATCACTATCCGTCAGCCTTCACCAAAGCAGCGACAAATCTTTCCCGCTGAAGCGGCCACACTAGCAGCTTGCTGCGATTTTTTTCACAGGAAGTCCGCTGTTTTAATCGCACGTAACTCAGCGATTAATTGGGGAGAAGTGTTTTCCGGCAATTTTTGCATGGGCCTCCTTTTGGTTCACAACAATTTGAGATCTCAAATTTCAAATTTGAAATCCCCGCACAGTGATCTCCAATACTCTGCCGGCGATAACTCTGCAGGCCGTCACAATCGCGTTTTCTCAGACGGACTGGTGAGTATTCTCGCCGGGACTTACCATTCGTCCATAAATGACATGTGGCTTCCAGACGAAAGATGACCGATGCGGTTCCTGATCACGAATGATGACGGCT
>CAIJTV010000577.1:0-1963 GCA_903823635.1 uncultured Planctomycetaceae bacterium | reverse complement strand
TATTTCGCAGTCTCGATGCTCGGCGTGGAGTTCGTTCTGCTGCCGGAAAAGATTGCTGTCTTTTGGCCAGCGGGTGGCCTGTTGCTTGGATATCTCCTCACCACAAAGAAACGAAACTGGTGGAACGCCTCGCTCGCGGCGTTTTGCGGCAATCTTCTGGCAAATGTCTGCCATGGCCACAGTGCGGATGTGTCCGCCGGCTTTGCCTTTGTCAATGCAGTCGAACCGGTTCTGATCGCATACCTGATGCGACGGATGCGTGGTCTTCCGATGAGTCTTGACCGGCCAGTCGATGTGCTCATCATGTTTGCGGCACCATCGGTGGTCTGCGCGGTTACAGGTTTGTTTGGGGCGGGAGTCGTCACCATCGGATTGGGTGCGCCATCATTTCTGGCGGTCTGGAAGATCTGGTGGTTGGGCGATGCTCTGGGAATGATCCTGTTCGCTCCAATCGTGCTGTCCCTGGTGAGGCCGGTCCTGCATGGCAAGATGCAGCGTATGCGGAGAATCGAAGTTGGCCTTATCATCCTGCTGACCGCTGGATTTGTCTGGAAGGCTTTTGGAGAAAATCATCATGAGCCGATGGCGCTGCTAACGGCTCCGTACTTTGTATTTCCTTTGATGATCTGGGTCACACTGCGATCAGATCTTCAAGGGACTTCAGTGGCGATTGTCGTGATATCGCTCGTTGGCACGTGGGCCACACTGTCTCGCCACCATTCCGTTGGTACGGTCGAGGTTTCCGCTGCTGACCAAGTCCTGGCGACGCAATTGTTTGTCGCGTCTGTTTGCCTGACGTCGCTCATGCTTGCTGTTGTTTTACGAGAACGCCAGGTCTCTGAATCACGCTTTAAAGCGATTTTCCATTCGCAGTTTCAGTTCGTCAGCCTGTTGTCCCCCGATGGAGTTCTCATGGAAGCCAACCGGACGGCCCTTGCAGCAACGGGGGCCACGGAATCCGAAGTCCTTGGCAAGCCGTTTTGGCAAACTCGCTGGTGGATACATGATTCGGCACAGCAAACACGCTTGCAGCAGGCTATTGCAAATGCAGCAGGGGGCAAGAGGGAGCAGTTTGAAGCGTCGCATCCAATAGTTGATGGCACACTGATCTGGGTGGATTTTGCTCTCACACCGTGCCAAGACGAATACGGCAATGTTTTCATGTTGATTGCGGAAGGCCATGACATTACGGCAAATAAACGCTCGGAAATCGCACTACGCATGAGTGAAGAACGGTTCAAAGCTCTTGCAAAGAATGCCCCCGTGGGGATCTTTGAAACGGATGGCGTTGGCAACTGTTTGTTTGTTAACGCTCGCTGGTGTGAGATGGCTGGGTTTTCGGAGGAAGCCGCTTTAGGTCCCGGCTGGGCAAATGCATTGCATCCGGACGATCGCGTCCGCGTCGCTCGCGAGTGGGAGGAGGCTGCGACAAGTCTAAGAGAGTTTTCTTCCGAGTACCGATTCCTGACGCCGACTGGTAGAATCACGTGGCTCTCCGGGCGTTCCGTGGCACTGCGCAATCTGACGGAGACGGTTTATGGACACCTGGGCACAATAGTCGACATCACGCAGCGAATACGGGCCGAGGAAATGTCCAGGCGATTGGCCTCAATCGTCGAATCGAGCGAAGATGCGATCATAAGCAAGAATCCTGACGGGATCATCGAAAGCTGGAACCAAGGCGCGACGAACGTTTTCGGTTACACCGCCGATGAGATTGTCGGGCGTCCCATGACGATGCTGATCCCACCAGATTTGCTTGCAGAGGAAGACAGCATTCTGACTCGGCTTCGGAGCGGACGGAAGATCGATCCAATGGAGACAACGCGAGTTCACAAAGATGGCCGGCTCATCCAGGTGTCCGCCACAGTGTCGCCCATTCGCAATCTCAACGGCCAGATTACTGGCGCGTCCAATGTCTCCCGCGACGTCAGTCGACAGAAACTTGCCGAGAACGCATTGC